>NZ_JBHTWX010000106.1:0-32969 GCF_042792155.1 Kitasatospora sp. NPDC056651
GCCCCCCCCGGGCGGGGGGCGCCCCCGGCGGGGCATGGTGGTCTTCGGTGCGGCGTTCGGGCAGGCCCGCGGCCGTCAGACGCGGCCCGCGATCAGGCCGAGATCGCCGTCGAAGCGGCGGTAGAGCACCCGGCCGCGGCCGCTGTCCGGGTGCGCGAAGAACAGGAACGGCAGCTCCGCGCCCGCCAGCCGGTCGACGGCCTGGGCCTCCGTCAGCCGGGGCGCGCCGTGCGGGCTGAGCGTGATCGGCGAGGTCCGGCGGCCGGCCGGACCGGCGGGCACGGTACGGGCGAGGCGGTAGCCGGTCGGCCCGACCCGGTAGACCACGGCGTCGGTCTCGGTCGCCGGATCGGTGAACAGGTGGATGTCGTAGTCCATCGCGTCCATGGTCCGGGCGGCGGCCCCCGGTGAACACCACACCAGCGACGGCTCCTTGTGCCGGACGACCCGCAGCTCGCGGACGGCCGCGCCGGCCGCACCGGCGGGCGCCACCGGGCGGTGGGCCGGCCAGGGGCGCGGCGCCCAGGCACCGGTGACGGCCCTGATCCTGCCGCGCAGCGCGTCGCTCACCCGGTCGAGGGAGTCGCCCAGCCCGGCCGCGGCCTCCTGGACGCGGATCCGCCGGCCGTCCACCTCGGCGTTCACCTGCGCCAGCACGCCTCCGGCCACGGCCGCCAGCCGGACCCGCAGGGCCTCCACCAGCGTCCCCACTCCCGGAGCCTCCGCCGCGGCGGCCACCCGGCTCCGTGCTTCGGCCAGGACCTCGCCGGTCAGCCCCTCGAACGCCCTCACCGTGACCAACTCGCCCATCACCAGGCCCTTCCACTGCCAGTCGGCGCGTACCGGCGACCAGGATCCCCGCCGCCCGGCCGCGCGGACAGGGCCCAATGACCCCACCGCGGAGGGCCGGGCGGGCCATGGACGGGAGGGATCCGGTGCCGCGGCCGTCCGTCCGCCGGGCCGGAACCGCGCCGGGGGCGGGGCCGGGTCAGTACAGCTGGGTGCGCAGCCAGCCCTTGACCTCCGGGGTGACCGGGTCGGTGATGTCCCCGAACTCCTCGTGCTTCAGCAGGAACTCGGCGACGTACGGGCAGATCGGCACGATCCGCCTGCCGGTCGCGCGCACGTCCGTCAGGGCCTCCCGCACCAGGCGCGAGGCGAGACCCTGGCCGGCGAAGGCCTCGTCGACCTCGGTGTGGAAGAAGACCCGCTGCGCGTCGTGGTCGCGGTACTCGGTGAAGCCGGCGAGCGCGCCGTCGACGAGGATCTCGTACCGGTTCCGGTCGTCCGCCCGCTCGACGGCGACATTGCTGGGAGTGGTCACGGGGTGGCCCTTTCTGGCGCGCGGGCGTGCCGACGGAAGGGGCTCCATACGGCACCGGTCAGCGGGAATCCTGCCAGGTCAACGGGCCCCCGGCTATCCCGAGCCGGTACTGTCCGCGGCACCCGGCCGGGCCGGCGGGCCCGCCGCCGGGGGCCCGCCCGCCGAGCGGCGGGGCCTGCCATGGCTGCGCAGCTCACCGAGCACCGCCCAGGCCACCGACACCACCGGCACCGCCACCACCGCGCCCAGGACCCCCGCCAGCACAGCGCCGCCGGCCACCGACACGGCGATGACCACCGGGTGGATGCGCACCGACCAGCTGAGCACCAGCGGGTGCAGCAGGTGGCCCTCGATCTGGCCGATGACCACGATCAGCGCGAGCACCAGCAGGGCGATCACCGGGCCGCGGGCGGCCAGCGCGACGACCGCGGCGATGGCCAGGGCGATCGGGGACCCGATCAGCGGGACGAGGGTCGCCGCGAACTCCAGCACGATCAGCGGCATCACCAGCGGCACCCGCAGGATCGCCAGCGCGATGCCCACCAGCACCGCGTTGGAGGCCGCCACGATCAGCACGCCCCGGGTGTAGCCCGCGAAGGTGCGCCAGGCGGCGCGACCGGCGCGGTCCCAGCCCGAGCGGCTGCGGGCCGGCAGCTGCTGCTGCGCCCAGGACCACATCCGCTCGCCGGAGTGCAGGAAGAACACCGAGCAGAACACCGCGAGTGCCAGCCCGGTGACCAGTTCGACGACCCGGCTGGCGCCGGTGAGCGCGGTGCTGACCAGGGCGGAGCGGTGGGCGGAGACGAACTCGCCGATCTTGGCCCGCAGACCGGTGACCGTCCCGGGCCGCAGGTGGAAGGGGGCGCGGGTGAGCCAGTGGTCGATCCGGGTGAGACCGCCGCGCAGTTCGTTGTCCAGACGGCTCCACTCGGTGGCGACGGTCGTGCCGGCCAGCGTCAGGACCCCGCCGACGACGGCGGTGGTGCACAGGAGGGTGATCAGGACGGCGAGCGAGCGGGGCATCGTCCGGGCCAGCAGGTCGACCGGCGGGCGCAGGACGGAGGTGATGACCAGCGCGACGAACACCGCGACGACGGGCAGTTCCAGCCGGGTCAGGACCTCGACGGCCAGGAACGCGACGAGCCCCAGCAGTGCCAGCCGCCAGGTGTACCCGGCGGCCGTCCGCAGCCCGGGGGAGACGTGCTCCCCGGAGGGCTGTCCCCGGCCCGTCGTGTCGGCGCGCGTGTCGGCGCGGGCCCGGTGGGACGGCAGCCGGGGGCGACGGCTCCCCAACGGTACGGGCCGCCGGCCGGCGCCGTTCACTCCCACGGGCGGTCTCCTCGGGCTCGGCCGGTGCGGTGTCGTCTCACGCCACGATGACCCATGCCACGGCGGTTCGCCCGGCGGTGCTCCGCCGCGCGGCGGCCGGGGAGCCCCGGCCGGCCCCGGCGGTCACCGCCTCACCGCCTCACCGTGCGGGGAGTCGGGCAGCCGGCCGACGCGGTTACGTGTGGTCGCGTCGAAGTCGGGCATACGCGAGACCGGGTGCCCCCGCAGCCCGGATGCCGACGCCGACGGCGGCCGTGGCCGGTGGCGGCTCGTCCGTGTACAAGCGGTCGGGCCGGGTGGAGAATCGATGGCACAGGGTGGGAGAGAAGGAGGCAGTGATGAGAAGCCTCGCCCGCCGTTGTGCGGTGACGCTCCCCGGCGCGATCGGCGGACACGCTCCGTTGTGCGTCGTCGTCGTGCACGAGACGCGGACCGTGGCACCGGACGGGGGGTTCGTCTGGGAGAGCTCGGACGGCGGCTTCCGGGTGGAGATCACCGGAGAGGTGGCCACCGTCCTGACGGCTCCCGGAACCGGCAGCCGACACCCGTGCCTGCTGGCGGTTCCGTTGCCCTGAGGAATCGGAAACGACGCATCGGAGCGAAGAGACGAACGGACGAAGGAACGGACGGAGGAGACCAGGGCGGACGTCGCACCGGACCGCTACCGCGCGCTGGCGGCCAAGGCCTCGCGCACGGTGACCAGGCAGGGGTCGCAGTACCGGTCCGGCCCGGCCGCACCGGCACCGTCCGCCGCCGGGACGACGCGCTGGGAGGGTTCGAGGAAGCGCCCGCACAACGACGAGGACGCGTCGTCCTTCGCCACCACGTGCCACACCACGGCGGGCGGGGACACCGCCGGGTCGTGCTCGGCCCACATCTCGTACACGGCGTTACCTCCGGATCGCTGGGGGCTCGGGTGAGTCCATGCAAACCCGGGGTCTGCCGAACGGCCACCGGGCCAGACCCGGTGGGATGGTTGTGGCCCGGAGGGGGGTTGTGCGCGGTCCGGTACCGTGAGCCGGCGCACGAGTCGTAGAGGCCCGCTCGCGCGAGTCGTACGGGCCCGCTCACGGCCTCCGGTCGGCCCGGTCCCGGCCCTGCCCGGCGGCCAGGCGGCGCCGGATCACCAGGAGGTCGACACCGGTGATGCCGGCGAACCCGGCGCACAGGGCGGCGAAGAACGCGTAGGTCCCCTGGTTCGGCGCGGGGCCGGGGCCGGCCAGCGCGGCCAGCACGGCGAAGAGCACCGCCGCGCCGACGAACAGCACCAGGAAGATCCGCGACAGCAGCCGCCGCAGCTCCAGGTCCGACCGGGCGGTCACCGGCTCGTCGCCCCGGCGCACCGTCTCCTGGGGCCGGATCTGCGGCATGGTCCGGCCGGGGCCCCGCGGGGCGTGCGGGAAGTCGTGGCGCTCGCCCGTCGGGCGGTGCGTCCCGCCCCCGCGCTGCGTGCCTGGTCTGCGTCGTACGGCCATGACGGCCCCCGAACGGAGTGAGCCGGTCGTCTTCACCGACGCGCCTACCCGGGTCCGGCGTCGGCACACGCGCGGCGGTCGCTCACCCGGGCGGCCCGGGCCCCTCCTCGGCCGCGCCCCGGCCCGGGCCCCTCCTCGGCCGCGCCCCGGCCCGGGCCCCTCCTCGGCCGCGCCCCGGCCGGCCCCCGCTCCTGGTGGGCCCCGTTCCGGCCCGTCGGATTCGGCCGCTGTTCAGCGGAGCGTGGCCCGCCCGATGATCTCCGACCGATCCCGGTACGTACCGTCAGGGCCCGGACCACTTCCGGGAGCGAACATGCACGACATCCAGGCGACCGAGCACGAGTGCGGCTGCCCGCGGACCGCCGACCTCGACGGGGAGGGACCGGCCGCGGCCGGCCGGCGCCGGTTCCTGCGCGGGGCCGGTCTGTTGGGCGCCGGGGTCGGCAGCGCCGGGCTCGGGCTGCTCGGCGCGGTGCCCGCGCAGGCGGCCGGAGCCGAGCCGGCCGCCGGGCCCGGCGGGGCGGCGAAGAAGCCGAAGAAGGGCAAGGGCCACGGGCGTTGGCAGCCGGACCCGGACGCCCGGCAGTTCACCGTCGTCGTCATGCCGGACACCCAGTACCTGTTCGACCAGGACCGGATCCACCCGGCGCCGCTGGAGGCCTCGGTCCGCTACGTGCTGGACGGCGGGGTCAACCGGGAGGACGGGACGGACGACAACATCGTCTTTTTGGCCCACCTCGGCGACGTCACCGAGAACGGACTGGCCGTCGAGTACGCCGCCGTCACCAAGGTGTTCGGTCTGCTGGACGACGCCGGCGCGGCCTACGGCGTGCTCGCCGGCAACCACGACGTCCGCTCCTCGACCGACGACCAGCGCGGCAGCACCCCGTACCTGGAGACCTTCGGCAAGGCCCGGGCGGCCCGCACCTCCGGGTACCGCGGCTCCAGCCCGGACGGCTACAACACCTGCCACGTGTTCCGCGCGGGCGGCCGCGACTGGATGGTGCTCTCGCTGGACTGGCGGCTCTCCGACGCGGGCTTCGCCTGGGCGAACGGGGTGATCGCGGCCAACCCCGAGCTCCCGGTGATCCTGACCACCCACGACCTGGCGCACGCCGACGACAGCGGCCGCGCCGAGCTGTCCGACTACGGGAAGCGGCTCTGGGAGCGGCTGGTCAGCGGCAACGACCAGGTCTTCCTGACCGTCAACGGGCACTACTGGCCGCCCGGGCGCACCGTGCTGAAGAACAAGGCCGGTCATGACGTCCACGTCCACATCACCAACTACCAGGACCGCTACTACGGCGGCGCGGCGATGATCCGGGCGTACCGCTTCGACCTCGACCGGAACACCGTCGACGTGTCGACCTTCTCGCCGTGGATCCAGCAGACCGCCGCCGAGGAGCGCAACAAGCTGGCGGCCCAGGAGGCCGAACTGACCTCGGACGTGGACCGCTTCTCGCTCGCGATCGACTTCGACCGCCGCTTCGCCGGCTTCGCGCCCCGCCCGCAGCGCCCGGCGCGCCGGGCGAGCGAACTGCTGGTGCGCGACACGGTGGCCTACTGGCGGTTCGACGACGGGGGCGGGGACGGGACGGCCGTCTCCCCGCAGCAGGTGGTCAAGGACCTGACCGGGCAGGGCAACGACCTGCTCTGGCAGGGCGCCCCGGGCACGCCGGACGGCGCGCTCAGCTGGTCCGCCGAGCACCACCCGGACCAGCCGGGCCACGGCAGCCTGCTGTTCCGGGGCACCAGGGCGCCGGTCCGCGGTGGCTACCTCCAGACCGTGCCCACCGCGCCGGTGAACCGGGAGACCTTCGAGCGCGGCTTCACCGTCGAGGCGTTCTTCAAGCTGCCGGCCGACTGGGACTCCGCGCGCAGCCGCTGGTCCGCCCTGCTCAGCCGGTGGGGGACGAGCGGCGAGGCGGGCAGGAGCGGGCCGGGGACGGACGCCGACGAGCCGGTCGCCACGCTCAGCGTCTCCGAGGCGCCGGCCCTCCAGTGGTGCGTCTACCCGCTCAACCAGACCGGGGCGTCCACCTGTTGGGGGCACCAGCTGCCGCTGGACCGGTGGTGGCACGTCGCGGTGGTCAACGACGGCAAGCTCAGCCGGATGTACGTGGAGGGCTGCGAGGTGGCCCGCAACCCGGCGACGCCCGCCGTCGGGCTGACCACGCTGGGGCGGCCCTGGATGCTGGGCGGCTACGCGTACGCGGGGGTGCTGGACAAGGTCTTCCACGGGTACGTCGGGGACGTCCGGATCGTGCGGCGGGCACTGCGGGTGGGCGAGTTCATGACGGCCTGACGCCCCGCCGGGGAAGCGGGGGCACCGCCGGGCCCGGATGCGGGCCCGACGGTGCCGTCGGGCCCGCCCTAACGGAGCAGGGTGGCCTCGACCCCGGCGAGCACCGCCGCCAGGCCCTGTTCGAAGCCCTCGTCGAAGCCCTGGAACATCACCCGGCCCGACTCGGCGGCCAGCGGGTGGGCGGCCAGGCGCTCGGCGCGGGAGTCCACGTCGTAGCCCTCCTCGCCGTCGAAGGGGTTGGGGCCCATCGCCTGCTCCTCGATGACGTAGCCGATGGTGTAGCTGTAGGCGGTCTGCCAGGCCCTGGCGGCGTTCGCCGGGGTGAAACCGGCCTCGACCAGCGCGCGCAGCGAGGCGTCCAGGCCGGCCGCGTAGCTCGTGTCGGTGAACCGGGCGCCGCTGTAGACCTTCGCGCCGTCGCGGTAGCGCAGCAGTTCGGCGCGCAGGGCGCGCATGGTCGTCAGGTACGTCTCCCGCCAGCCGCCCTCCGAGTGGCCCGCTCCCGCCCGGCCCGCTTCCGCCCGGCCGGTCATGCGGCGCATCATCTCGGTCGCCATCTCGTCCAGCAGCGCCTGCTTGTCCTTGAAGTGCCAGTACAGCGCGGGTGCCTTGACGTCGAGCCGGGCGGCGATGGCGCGCAGTGTCAGGCCGTCCAGGCCTGCCTCGTTCAGCAGGTCCAGTGCGGTGCCGACGACCTGGCCGCGGTCGAGCTTGGGGTTTCTCCGGGTGGTCACGGTTGACAGTTTAACGCTGTTAAGTGCAGGCTGTCGGCGACGGCTGTTTAACAACGTTAAGGAGGCTGCCGTGACTTCTCCCCGCCCGCACACGGACGTCCTGGTCATCGGCGCCGGACCCACCGGACTCGCCCTGGCACTGGACCTCGCCCGGCACGGCGTCGCCGCACTGGTGGTCGAACGCGGCGCGGAACTCTTCCCCGGCTCGCGCGGCAAGGGCCTGCAACCGCGCACATTGGAGGTGCTCGACGACCTCGGCGTGCTCGACCGGGTCCTCGCGGAGGCCGGGCACTACCCGCCCACCCTGTTCTGGCAGGACGGCGAACGGCGCGGCGAGGGCCGGATGTTCGACCCGACCGAGCCCACCGAGGCCGAGCCGTACACCGAGACGCTGATGCTGCCCCAGTGGCGCACCCAGCAGGTGCTGTACGGGCGGCTGCGCGAACTCGGCGGCGAGGTCGCGTTCGGGCGCGAGCTGGTCGGCCTGGCGCAGGACGAGGACGGCGTGACGGCCGAGTTCGCCACCGGCGGCCCGGTCCGGGCGCGCTACCTCGTCGCGGCGGACGGCGGGCGCTCGACCGTGCGGCGGCTGCTCGGCATCGGGATGACCGGCGAGACCGTCGACCCGGCCCCGATGCTGGTCGCGGACGTCCGGATCGACGGGCTGGACCGGGACCACTGGCACGTGTTCCAGTCCGAGGACGGGCTGGTGGGAATCTGCCCCATCGCCGGCACCGAGGACTTCCAGCTGGTCGCGCGCTTCCCCCAGGGAACGGCCGTCGACCTCACCCTCGACGGACTGCGCGAGGTGGTCGCGGCCCGCTCCCACCTGGCCGCCGAGCAGCTCACCGAACTGCGCTGGATCTCCGAGTTCCGCCCGCGCGCGGCGCTCGCCGACCGCTTCCGGGCCGACCGGGTGTTCCTCGCCGGTGACGCCGCGCACGTCCACTCGCCGGCCGGCGGGCAGGGGCTGAACACCAGCGTCCAGGACGCCTACAACCTGGGCTGGAAGCTGGCCGCCGTCCTGTCCGGGCGGGCCGGAGCGGATCTGCTGGACAGCTACGAGCAGGAGCGCCGCGCCAACGCGGCCGCGATGCTGGCGCTGTCCACCCGGGTCCACCGCGGCGAGCAGCGCCGCGGCCGGGAGACCCAGCAACTCGGCCTCGGCTACCGGGAGTCCGCACTCACCGTGGAGACCCGCCCGGACCTCCCGGCGGAGGCGCTGCGGGCCGGCGACCGCGCCCCGGACGGCCTCCGGGGCGGCATCCGGCTGTTCGACGCCTTCCGCGGCCCGCACTGGACCCTGCTCACCGTCGGCACCGACGCGCGACTGCCCGACGTCGCCGTGCCGGTGGTGCGCGTTCCGGCCTACGAGGCGTACGGCGCGGGCGTGTTCCTGGTCCGGCCGGACGGCTACCTCGGCTGGGCCGGTGCGACGGCCGACGGCCTCGCGCGCTACGCGGAGCGGTTCGGGCTGCTCGCTCCGTAGCCGGGATCAGGCCCCGGCGGGGGACGGGCCGGCGCCGGCCGTTCACGGGGCCGTTCCTCTTCCGGGCGCCGCGGAAGGAAGGACACCCGGGGCCGTCCGGAGGCGGCCACCGGGTGTCGGGTCAGTGCTTCCCGGCGTCCTTGAGCTTCTCGGCGGCCTGCTTCAGGTCGCTCTTCGCCTGCTCGGCCTTGCCCTTGAGCTCGGTCGAGCGGTCGTCGGTGGCCTTGCCGACGGCCTCCTTGGCCTTGCCGCCGACCTTCTCCGCCATGTTCCGCATCTTGTCCTCGGCGCCCATGGTCCGCTCTCCTCTCGTCGGTGGGGCGAAGTCCGCCCCGGGGCGGCGTCTGCCCGGGGCACCGGCTTCCATGCGCCGGTTCGCGGTCCGGTGTCGGATTCGGTTCGCGGTCCGGGTGGAGGGTCAGTTCGGTCCGGGCTGAGCGGCGCGGGCCTCGGCGGTGGCCTTCAGGTCGTGCAGCCAGCCTTCGAGGCCCTGGCGGAGGATGTCGGTGGCGGCGGGGACGTTCGCGTCGACCTGGGGGCCGGTGTGGGTCTCCTCGGTGCGCACCAGGACGCCGCCGTCGACCTCGGTGAAGGTCCACACGTGGACGCCGTCGATCCGCAACCCGGTGGCGACCGCCGGGCCGGTCCAACGGATGCAGGAACCGGGTGACAGCTGCCGGACGGTGGAGGTGATCTCCAGGACCGGGTCGGTCGAGGCCGGGTTCGGGGGCAGCGGGGTGGTCCAGTGGAACACCGAACCCCGGTGCAGCGGACCGTGGTCGAGGCGCTCGGCGCTGCGCACCGGGGCCTGCCAGTCGGGCCAGCGCGCCACATCGGTCTGGAGGCGCCAGACCGTCCGCAGCGGCGCGTGGACCACGGTTTCGGTCCGGTACCGGACGCGGGCGTCGGGGTCGACGCCCGCTCCCTGGCAGGTGAGCGGGGAGTCGGGGCGCTGGGTGGTGGCGGCCCCGGCGGGCTCGGCGGCGCCGCCGAGCAGGCCGAGGGCGAGCGGAACGGTCAGCAGCGCGGCGCGGATGCCGGTGGCGCGGGTGGCGGACATGGGATTCCCCTTCGCTGGCCGGCCGGCGGGATGCGGCCGGGATGCGGCGCGGACGTGGCGAGCTAGATGCTCATGCTTCTGTGAGAAGTTGTAACTCCCCCGGGGTGAAGGGTCAACAGGTCCGTGATAGCTTCTCGCGGAAGCGTGACCATGTAGTCGGGTGGAGCGGAGGACGCACGGATCATGGCGAGGGCGGGCGGCGCGGACACCCCGCGCGAGCGGTACCGGGCCCAGGTGCGCGAGGAGATCAAGGAGCACGCCCGGGAGCAGATCGCCACGGCCGGGGCCTCGGCGCTGTCCCTCAACGCGATCGCCAAACGGATGGGCGTGAGCGGCCCCGCGCTCTACCGCTACTTCGCCGGCCGCGACGAACTGATCACCGAACTCGTCCGCGACGCCTATCGGAGCCTCGCCGACACGCTCGGCGCGGCCGCCGCCGAGGGCGCCGACCTGGCCGGGCTCGCCCGCGCCCTGCGCGGCTGGGCCCTCGCCGACCCCCAGCGGTACTTCCTGCTCTACGGCACCCCCGTTCCCGGCTACCACGCACCGGAGGACACCACAGCCATCGCCGACGAGGTGATGCGGACCCTCGTCGACGCCTGTACGGCACTCGCCCCGGCCGCCTCCGACGCCCCGCGGGCCCCGGAGGCGCCGTTCGCCACCCATCTGCTCGGCCACCGGGGCTGGGCGGGCGAGCGGCCGGCCCCGCCCGAGGTGCTCCACCGCTTCCTGGTCTTCTGGACCCGGCTGCACGGCGTGCTGTCACTGGAGCTCGCCGGGCACTTCACCGGCATGGGCTTCCGGCCCGAGCTGCTCTTCGAGGCCGAGCTGAGCGGCCTGCTGACGCCGCGCTTCTGACCGCGTCGGCCGCACCCCGGCTTGCCGGGCGCCGACGGATCCGACGGCCACCCAAGGGCTTCGGCCCTGCCCGGGCTCCGGGAGCGACTCCGGAGGCGGGAACGGCGGAATCGGCGGCGGCGCCGGATCGGGCTCGCCCGGCCCCGGAGGGATCGGGACGGTCATCGGGTGCCCCGGGGGAGGGTGGCGAATCCGGTGGCCGGGACGGGGTGGGCGGCCCCGGGGTCGGCACGCGCGGGGCGACGGGGCGTGTACGGCGGGTCGTGCTCCGGTTCGGACGGGTGTGCCGGGTGTGGCGCGTTCGCAGCAGCATCACTCCGGGTACTTGATCGGCTGCACGGAGTTGACGACGAGGGGGTGGGGTCAGGGAGTCGCGATGACGGAACACGAGCAACTCGGCGCGCCTGCCGACCCGGACGGACGTCCTACCCGGGTGCCACCTCAGGGCCACCCACCTCAGGGCCACCCACCTCAGGGCCACCCACCCCAGGGCCGGCCGCCGCAGAGCCCCCCGTCGGCGGGCCCGCCGCCCGCGAGCCCCGGACCGGGCGCCCGCCCCGGGCGGGCGGGCGACGACACCGCCGCCCCCTGGCCCGACGCGATGCTGTCGCTGCTGCGCACCCCGACGGCCGACCGGGGGCCGGCCCCGGAGGGGGCGGGCGCGGACCCTCCGGCCGGCACCGAGCCGGCCCGGGTACTGGACCTCGCGCTGCTCGTCGGCGAACTGCTGCTGGCCAGCGGGGAGGCGGCGGAGGACGTCGAGGCAGCCATGCTCGCCGTCGCGCGCGCCTACCGCGTGCACCCCTGCGATCCCCAGGTCACCTTCACCCGCGTGGCGATCTCCTACCAGCCCGGCCCGTCGGAGCCCTCGCTGTCGGCGGAATGCTCGGTCCGCCGCCCGGCCGTCGACTACGCACGGCTGGCCGCGGTGTTCCGGCTGGTCACCGAGATGACGGTCGGCGGACTGGCGGTCCCCGAGGCCCACGCCCGCCTGGTGGCCGCGCGCCGGCACTGCCGCCGCTACTCCGGCCGACTGCTCGGGCTCAGCTTCGGCGGGATGGCCGGGGCCGCGACGCTGCTGATCGGCGGCCGGGCCGACGCCCGGGCCTGGCTGGTGTTCGCCAGCGCCGTCGTCGCCGCGCTGGCCGGCGAGCGGCTCTCGGCGCTGGTGGCGCGCCACGACCTCCCGGCGTTCTACCAGTTCGTGGTGGCGGCGGTGCCGGCCGCCGTGATCGGCATCCTGCTCTCGTTCAACGGGCTGCACCTGCGCGGATCGGTGGTGATCACCGGGGGGCTGTACGCGCTGCTGCCGGGGTGGCCGATGGTCGCGGCGGCCCAGGACGGGCTGGCCGGCTTCTACCTCACCGCGGCCGCCCGGCTGCTCGAAGCGCTCTACCTGATGGCCGCCGTGGTGATCGGGGTGATGACGGTGCTCTACGTGGGCGTCAACAACGGCGCGGACCTCGCGGCCCAGGACGCCCCGCACGGGGCGGTGAACCCGCCGCTGCAACTCGCCGCCGCCGTCCTGCTCACACTGGCCTTCGCGGTGCTGCTGAACACCGAGCCGGCCACGCTGCCCGCCGTCATGCTGAACAGCGCGGCCGGCTGGACCACCTACGGGGTGCTGGTGAACGCGGGCGGCGAGCCGATCCTGGCCACCGGCCTGGCCGCCGGGCTGGTGGGACTGTCCGGCCAGCTCATGGCGCGCTGCCGGGGGAGCTCGGCGCTGCCGCACATCACCGCCGCGCTGGGGCCGCTGCTGCCCGGCTCGGTGCTCTACTTCGGGCTGCTCGCCTTCGTCCGGGGCGAGCCGGAGGTCGGGCTGAGCGGTGTCGGGCGGGCCGGCGCGATGGCGATGGCCCTCGCCATCGGCGTCAACCTGGGCCGCGAGCTGGCCCGCCTCTTCCTGCCGGCGCCCCGGGTGGCCCCGCCGCGCCGCCGCCGGGGCGGCCGCCACCGCCGGTGAGGGGAAGCGGCGGCCGGCCGGTTTGCCCGGGCGGTACTGCGGTAAACGCGGGGGTTGTGGAGACGGGCGGGGCAGGGCCGGCCCGCTCCCCGGGACCGGCTCCGGCGGGAGACGCCGGTGCGGCCCCGCCGTCAGCCACCACGTCAACGGGAGACACTCGTGATCATCCTCGGCGTCATCCTGCTCATCATCGGTTTCGTCACCGGCATCTCGATCCTGTGGACCATCGGCATCATCCTGGCCCTCATCGGTCTGGTGCTGTGGGGCGCCGGAGCCCTCGGGCACGCCCTCGGCGGGCGCCGCCACTACTACTGAACCCCGCGTACCGCCGAACCCCGCGTACCGCTGAACCGCGCGGCCGTACGGTGCCGTTGATCCCCGCTCGGTGCCACGCGCGGCCGCTCAGGGGCGGTCCTCGTGCAGTCCGCAGAGCCACGCCAGCGCCCGGTGGACGCCCAGGAGGTACCGGTGGTCGGACCCCTGGGCGCGCGCCCGGTGGAGGCCGACGGCGGCGGCCTGGCACTCGGCCAGCAGCTGCGCGTGGCACGGCCCGGTGGCGGCCGTGGCCGCGGCGGTGACCGGGGCCGCGACCTGGGCGCCGGCCGCCCACCGGTAGGCGCCAAGCACGCCGTGCTCGAACCCGGTCCAGGGCAGGGGGCGCCGGTTGATCTTGTCGAGCGCGGCGAACACCTCGTCCAGTGGGCGCACACCCATGGCCGGGACCGTCTCGTCGCTGCTCATGTCCGCAACCTACGTCCGGCCGCCGCCACCCGCCCCCGGGAGGACGGGCGGGCGCGGGGCCGGCGCCCCCCGTCACCCGGACGGCCGAGGCCGCCGTGCGGGCCGCCGGGATCGGGCGCGGCCGGGGCGCCGGACCGGGGCGGGTAGGCTGACCAGGTCGTGTCCGGCCGGAGAGGTGGCCGGGCCGGAGGAACGGTGCGGGCCCGCGGCCCGCTGGTGGAGACCCCTGATGACTCGTCGTTTTGACTGCTCGGACGCGTCCGAGCGCGCAGCCGGGCTGCGCGAGGCCGTGGCCGCGGTGCGCCGCGGTGAGCTGGTCGTGCTGCCCACGGACACCGTGTACGGGGTGGGCTCGGACGCCTTCGCCCCGGAGGCGGTGGACCGCCTGCTGCGCGCCAAGGGCCGGGGCCGCAACATGCCCTCGCCGGTGCTGGTCGGCTCGCCGGAGGCGCTGGACGGGCTGGTCGAGGTGACGGAGCGCGCCCGGGACCTGGTGAAGGCGTTCTGGCCGGGCGGGCTGACCGTCGTCGCCCGCCACCTGGCGTCGGTCGAGCTGGACCTCGGCGACACCGACGGGACGGTCGCGGTACGGATGCCCGCGCACCCGGTCGCCATCGAACTGCTCGAAGCCACCGGTCCGTTGGCCGTCTCCAGTGCGAACCTGACCGGGCACGATTCGCCGCAGGACTGTGACGCGGCCCAGGGCATGCTGGGCGACTCGGTGGCGGTCTACCTCGACGGGGGCCCGACCGCGGCCGCCGTGCCCTCCTCGATCGTGGACGTCACCGGTGAGGTTCCGGTCCTGCTGCGGGCGGGCGCCATCGACGTCGATCGCCTGCGCGAGGTGGTCCCCGGCCTGCGCGAGCGCTGAGTCCGGGGCCTCCGGAGGGCGGCGGGGACCCGAGCGGCGGGGACCCGAGCGGCGGTGCCACCCGGTCGACAGCACCGCGTGGCACCCCGGCGGCCCGGCCGGCCGCCGCTAGGGTCGGCGATGGCGTGCGAGGGCGGGCCCTCCGCCGGGCCGGGGAGGGGGTCGGCGCCGCGACCGGGGGCGTCACCGGCTCCGCTGCGGAGGTTCCATGAGCGCTTCGTCCACCGCGCCGCCCCGTGCGCCGCGGGCTCGCACCCGGGTCCGGGTCCGGCGGGGCAGCACCCTGCTGCGCTGGCTGTTCACCACGGACCACAAGGCCGTCGGGAACCTCTACCTGGCGACGGCCTTCGGCTTCTTCCTGGTCGGGGGCCTGCTCGCGCTGCTGATGCGGGCCCAGCTGATGGGACCGGACACCGGGCTGGTGTCGAACGAGCGCTACAACCAGCTGTTCACCATGCACGGCACGATCATGCTGCTGCTGTTCGCCACCCCGACCTTCGCCGGGTTCGCCAACGCGATCATGCCGCTGCAGATCGGCTCGCCCGACGTCGCCTTCCCCCGGCTGAACGCCTTCACCTACTGGGCGTTCCTGCTGGGCGGGCTGATGGTGCTGAGCGGCTTCGCCACCAGCCAGGGCGCGCCCGGATTCGGCTGGTTCGCCTACGCGCCGCTGAACGGGCCGGTGTTCTCGCCCGGGGCGGGCGGGGACCTGTGGGCGTTCGGCCTGGTGGTGGCGGGCCTCGGCACCATCCTGGGCTCGGTCAACTTCATCACCACCATCACCTGCCTGCGGGCGCCGGGCATGACGCTGTTCCGGATGCCGGTCTTCACCTGGAACGTGCTGTTCACCTCGGTCATGGTGCTGCTGGCCTTCCCGGTGCTGACCGCCGCGCTGCTCTGCCTGGAGGCGGACCGCAAGTTCGGCGCGCACGCCTTCGACGCGGCGAACGGCGGGGCGCTGCTGTGGCAGCACCTGTTCTGGTTCTTCGGCCACCCGGAGGTCTACATCGTCGCGGTGCCGTTCTTCGGCATCATCAGCGAGATCATCCCGGTGTTCAGCCGCAAGCCGGTGTTCGGCTACCACGGGATGATCGGCGCCACCATCGCCATCACCGCGCTGTCCATGTCGGTGTGGGCGCACCACATGTTCGCCACCGGCCAGGTGCTGCTGCCGTTCTTCTCGATGATGTCGTTCCTGATCGCGGTGCCCACCGGGGTGAAGTTCTTCAACTGGATCGGCACCATGTGGAACGGCTCGCTGTCCTTCGAGACCCCGATGCTCTGGTCGGTCGGCTTCCTGGTGACCTTCCTGTTCGGCGGGCTGAGCGGGGTGCTGCTGGCCGCCCCGCCGATCGACTTCCACGTCACGGACAGCTACTTCGTGGTGGCCCATCTGCACTACGTGCTGTTCGGGACGGTGGTGTTCGCGACGTTCGGCGGCTTCTACTTCTGGTGGCCGAAGCTGACCGGGAAGATGCTCGACGAGAAGCTGGGCAAGACGCACTTCTGGATCCTGTTCACGGGTTTCCAGACCACCTTCCTGGTGATGCACTGGCTGGGTGCCCAGGGGATGCCGCGCCGCTACGCGACCTACCTGGCGGTGGACGACTTCACGGCGCTGAACGTCTGCGCGTCGATCGGATCGTTCCTGCTCGGGGTCTCCAACCTGCCGTTCTTCTACAACGTCTGGACCACCACCCGGCACGGCGCGAAGGTCACGGAGGACGACCCGTGGGGCTGGGGCCGCTCGCTGGAGTGGGCCACCTCCTGCCCTCCGCCGTCGCACAACTTCCACGCGCTGCCCCGGATCCGCTCCGAGTCGCCGGCCTTCGACCTGCACCACCCCGGGGTGACGGCGGAAGGGGCCGGGGCCGTCGGCCTGCCGCGCACCCGCACCGGCGGGCCGGAGGGCGGACGGTGAAGGCCGAGGGGTGGCTGTTCGCCGTGATGACGGCGTTCTTCGCGGTGACCGGACTGGTCTACGGCTTCTGGGCCCGGGAGCCGGCCGGCAAGGCGATCCTGACGGTGGCGTTCCTGATGTCGGGCCTGGTGGCGCTGTTCTGGTTCGTCCAGCACCAGCGCACCGGCGGCGGGCGGGCGCAGGACCGGGAGGGGGCCGAGATCGCCGAGGCCGCCGGGCCGGTGGGCTTCTTCCCGGCCCGCAGCGGCTACCCGGTGCTGACGGCGGTCGGCCTGACGGTCTTCGTGCTGGGCCTGGTCTTCGCCCGGTGGCTGGTCGTCGTCGGCGCCGTGGTGCTCGCGCTCGCCGTCGGCGGCTTCATCTTCCAGTACCGCGACCACGGCGAGGGCTGAGACGGCGCAGCAGCCGCCGGAGCCGGCCGCCCGGGGCGGGCTCGGGGGCCCGGGGTGCCGGCGGAGCGGGGTGGGACGGTCCGGTGAGGACGGCCGCGATGTGCTCCGACTCCCGTTCGTCGGCGGGCAGTTCGACCAGATCGCGGTGGAACCAGGAGCTGGCCGCGGCACGCACCCGCTGGTGCCGCGGCGCCCCCTCCGGGGCGGTGACCGGCTCCGGGACGGCGCGCGCCAGCAGGGCGTAGCGCTCGGCCGCGGGCACCGGGCGGCGGTGGCCGGAGAAGCCGCCGTCGGGGGACTGGTCGATCCGGCCGGTCTCGTCGCCGTCCAGCAACCGGGAGCGGTCCCGGTCCTGCAGGGCCAGGCAGAGCCTGCGGGTGAGGACGAAGACCGCCGGTGGCAGCACGATCAGCGCCACCCGCAGCACCACGGTGAGCGCGTTGACGGAGACGCCGAACCCGTACGCGATCACGTCGTTGCCGCCGGCGATCAGCAGCACCGCGTAGACGGTGATCCCGGCGGTGCCCAGCGCGGTGCGGGTGGGCTTGTCGCGCGGGCGGTCGCACAGGTGGTGCTCGCCGGTGTCACCCTCCAGCCACCGCTCGGCGAAGGGGTAGGCGTAGAGCGCCGCGAACAGCAGGCCGGGCACCACGAGGGCGGGCAGGAACACGTTCCAGGACACGGTGTGCCCGAGCACCCTGGTCTCCGCGGCCGGCATCAGCCGCAGCGCCCCCTCGATGAAGCCGATGTACCAGTCCGGCTGGGCGCCGGTCCCGACCACGTCGGGGCGGTAGGAGCCGTACCGCCAGACCGGGTTGATCTCGGCGAGGAAGGCGGACAGCGCCATCACGCCGCCCACCGTGAACATCAGGCCCGTGGTGCGGGTCAGGAACTGCGGGAAGAACGGCATCCCCACCACGTTGCGGTTGGTGCGGCCGGGGGCCGCCCAGTGGGTGTGCTTCAGCACCACCACCAGCGTCAGGTGCGCCCCGACCAGGGCCAGCAGCAGACCGGGGACCAGCAGGACGTGCACGGTGAACAGCCGGGGGATGACGTCCTGCCCGGGGAACTCGCCGCCGAACGCGAACAGGGTGAGGTAGGTGCCGACCAGTGGCACCGAGAGCAGGACGCCCTCGGCGATCCGCAGGCCGGTGCCGGAGAGGGTGTCGTCCGGCAGCGAGTAGCCGGAGAACCCCTCCAGCAGCGCGAGGTTGAACAGCGTCACCCCGATCACCCAGTTGAGCTCGCGCGGGCGGCGGAACGCCCCGGTGAAGAACACCCGGAGCAGGTGGACGCCGATCGCCGAGGTGAACAACAGCGCCGACCAGTGATGGATCTGACGGATCATCAGACCGCCGCGCAGCTCGAAACCGATCCGCAGGGTCGACGCGTACGCCTCGGACACCCGCACGCCGTCGAGCGGCGGGTAACCGCCCCGGTAGACCACCTCGCTCATGCTCGGGTCGAAGAAGAAGGTCAGGTAGACGCCGGTCAGCAGCAGGACGACGAAGCCGTACAGCGCGAGCTCGCCGAGCAGGAACGACCAGTGGTCCGGGAAGACCTTGCGCAGCAGTTCCCGGCCCGCCTCCATCACCGGCAGTCGCCGGTCCAGCCGGGTCGCGGCGCGTTCGCCGGCGGACGGCTCGCGCCCGTTCGAAGCCCTGGATTCGTCCACGGCAGGAACCTAGTGGGCCGCGCCGCGGGCGGGGTGGCCGAGCACCGCGGTTGGCCCCGGTGGGCAGTGGCAGAGCACTCCAACGGGGGAACGGCGTTCGCGATCCGGGCCGCCCCGGTCGGTGCTCCGGCTAGCCGAGACGGGACACCCCCGCAATGACGACCCCCGACAATCGCGGGGCGCATCTTCCGTGAGGCCGTGGCAACGGCCCGGGCCACCGGCGCGGATAGGCTCCGGGACGACCGACACCTTGATCACGATCTCCGGATCGGAGAGGCACCACCGCGTGAGCATCCAGCAGATCACCCCCAAGCAGCGGGGCTACCTGATCGTCAACTCCCACCCGGCCGGGAGCGAGGCCACGGTCACCCGCCAGTGGCAGCGCATCGAGCCCGCGGCCACGGCCGGCCGGTCGCCGGTCGCCCTGGTCCTCGGGGCCAGCGCCGGATACGGCCAGGCGCTCCTGCTCGCCGGGCTGCGCCGCCACGGCGTCCGGGGCGTCGGCGTCGCCTACGAGACGCCCGCGTCGGAGCGGCGCACCGCCACCGCCGGCTGGTACCGCACCGCCGCGGTCTCCGCCCTGGTCGAGCAGGACGGGGGCGACGTCACCTTCGTCAACGCCGACGCCTACGCGGACGCCACCCGTGACGAGGTGCTCAAGCTCCTCGCCGAGCGCTACGGTCAGGTCGACTACCTCGTCTACTCGCTCGCCTCACCCCGGCGCACCGACCCGGCGACCGGCGAGGTCCACCACTCGGTGATCAAGCCGCTCGGCTCCGCCTACACCTCGCCGTCCCTGCTCTTCGACGACGGGGCCCCGCGGATCGGCACCGTCGACCTCGCCCCGGCCGACGAGGCCGAGCGGGCGGCGACGGTCAAGGTGATGGGCGGCGAGGACTGGGAGCTGTGGGTGCGGGCGCTGGCCGGCGCCGATCTGCTCGGCCCCGGCTTCACCACCGTGGCGCTGTCCTACGTCGGCTCCGAGATCACCGCGCCGGTCTACCGGCAGGGCACGATCGGCGCCGCCAAGGAGCACCTGGAGGCGACCGCCCGCACGCTCCAGGACGGGCCGCTGGCCGACCGGGGTCGGGCGTTCACCGTCGTGGCGGGCGCGGCCGTCACCCAGGCGTCCACCGCGATCCCGTCCATCGCCCTCTACACCTCGCTGCTGCGCGACGTGCTCGGCGAGGAGGGCTGGCACACCACCGACGACCAGGCCGTGGAACTCTGGGAGCAGCTGACCGGCGCGAAGCCGCTGACCCTGGACGAGCAGGGCCGGATCCGCCTGGACGGCTGGGAGCTCGACCCCGCCGTGCAGGAGCGGGTGCGCGGACTGTGGGCCGACCCGGCGGCCGCGCTGGCCGCCGACCCGGCCGGAGCCTCCTGGTTCTACGACCGGTTCCGGCAGCTGTACGGGTGGGACGTCCCCGGCGTCGACTACACCACCGGGGTGGAGACGGCGGTGTCCTGGCCCGCGTGATCCGGCGGCGCGTCGACGGCGTCCTCGACGTGCCCCGGAGCCGCGCGCAGCCGACGGGTGCTTCGCCGGGCCCGGGCGGGTCGGCGGCGGTGGCTCAGCCGGGTTCCTCCAGGAGCAGTTCCAGGACGGGCAGGGCCGCCTCCAGCGCGCGGCACTGTTGGGGGGTGAGCCGGGTGCTGCGGCGGGCCAGCAGGGCGGTGCGTTCGCGGCGGATCCGGGCGAGGGTCTCCAGCCCGAGCGGCGTGGGGGCGAGCAGCTGGGAGCGTCCGTCCTGCGGATCCGGGGTCTTGGCGACCAGGCCGTCGGTGACCAGCGGGGTGACCGTGCGGACCATGGACGGCACCGCCACGCCCTCGCGGGCGGCGAGTTCGCCGAGCCGCAGCGGCCCGTGCTGCTCCACCCGGGCCAGGGCGGAGAGCTGGGCGGCGGTGAGGTCCTGGTCCCCGGAGGCGCGCACCAGCTGGCGGTTGAGCCGGCCGATCGCCAGGCGGAGCCGGACCACGGCCTCGGCGGGGAGCCCGTCGCCGTCCGCGCTCACGGCCCGGACTCCTTCTCCGGCGGGACCGGCGGGACCGGCGGGGCGGGCAGGACGGGCGGGGCGGGTGAGGCAGTGGCGGCCGGTGCCTCGTCGTCGTCCACGGCGGCGGGCCGGGGCCGCCCGCGGATGAGCGAGGCGGCTGCGGCGACCAGCGACATCGCGATCGCCAGCCAGAACACCACCACCAGTCCGTCGTGGAAGGGCCCCGAGATCAGCTGGGGGAAGAACTCCCGGCCGGTCAGCACCCGGACGTTCTCCGGCGGCAGCCGGCCGAGCACGTGCGGGCCCAGGAGCTGCTGGATCGGGTTGTAGCCGAGGAAGGCGGCGAACAGGGTGCCGACCGGCGGCAGCGAGGCGATGGTGCGGGCGTCGGCGGCGGGCACGCCCTGGGCGGTCAGTCCGGCGGTGAGGGTGTGCGGCAGCGAACCGGCCAGGCCGGCCACCATCAGGGAGAAGAAGACGCCGATCGACAGCACCATCCCGGCGTTCTGGAAGGTGGCCCGCATGCCGGAGGCGGCGCCGCGGGCCGCGGCCGGCACGCTCGACATGATCAGCGAGGTGTTGGGCGCGGCGAACAGGCCGCCGCCCAGGCCGTTGAGGAAGACCAGCAGGGCGAACCACGGGTAGCCGAAGTCGGTGGGCAGCAGGAGCAGCCCGGCGAAGGAGAGCGCCATCACCACCAGCCCGCCGGCCGCGAAGAGCCGGGCTCCGGCGCGGTCCGAGAGGTAGCCGGAGACCGGTCCGGCGGCCAGGAAGCCGACGGTGAGCGGGACGAGGTAGATGCCCGCCCAGAGGGGGGTGTCGGCGTAGTCGTAGCCGTGCAACGGCAGCCAGATGCCCTGGAGCCAGATGATCAGCATGAACTGGAGTCCGCCGCGGGCGATCGAACCCAGCAGGGTGGCGGCGTTGCCGCCCGCGAAGACCGGGTCCCGGAAGAGCGAGAGCGGGAACATCGGTTCGGCCGTCCGGCGCTCGACCAGGCAGAAGACGGCCAGCAGCGCCACTCCGCCGAACAGCCCGGCCAGCACCCAGGGGTTGGTCCAGCCCATGGTGTGGCCGCCGTACGGCTGGATGCCGTAGGTGATCGCGGCGAGCAGGGCGGTCAGGCCGACGCCGAAGGTGATGTTGCCCCACCAGTCGAGCCGGGCGGGCCGGCGTACCCCGGTCTCGCGCAGCGAGCGGTAGGCCCAGACGGTGCCGAGGACGCCGATCGGCACGTTGACCCAGAAGATCGACCGCCAGTTCCACTCGGCCAGGAGTCCGCCGAGGACCAGGCCGATGAAGGATCCGGCGATGCCCGCGACGATGTTGACCCCGAGGGCCGTGCCGCGCTGGCGGGCCGGGAAGGCGTCGGTGATGATCGCCGCCGAGTTGGCCATCAGCATCGAGCCGCCGACCGCCTGCACCACCCGCCAGCCGATCAGCCACAGCGCCCCCGGTCCGCCGTGCAGCGGGTCGAGGGAGAGGGCCACCGAGGTGAGGGTGAAGATCAGGAAGCCGGCGTTGTAGATCCGCACCCGGCCGTGGATGTCGCCCAGCCTGCCGAGGGTGACCACCAGGACGGCGGTGACCAGCATGTAGCCCATCAGCATCCACAGCAGGTAGCTGACGTTGCCGGGCCGGAGCGGGTCCAGGCCGATGCCGTTGAAGATCGCGGGCAGTGAGATCAGGACGATCGAGGCGTTGACGGTGGCGATCAGGGTGCCGAGCGTGGTGTTGGACAGGGCCACCCACTTGTAGCGGGGGTGGTCCGCTTCCACACCGGTACGGGCCGGGCGCAGCCGCCCGGTCCTGCCGCCGCCGGAGAGTCGTGTCGCCACCGCTGCCTCCTGCCGGCCGGGCCGTGGGGCGGCCGGCGGATCGGACTGGGGATTTCGATAGCTTCCGCCAACTAACGATAGTCCGAAGGCCGTTCGAGCGGTAGCGGAGGGCGCGGGCCGGTCCGGCGGCGGGTGGGCCCGGACGGCCGACGACGTCGCGCACGGGGGGCGCGACGTCGGGTCGGGTGGGCGGGGGCCGCGTCGTCGGGGCCGCGGCCGGTCAGGAGGCCGACACCGGCGAGGGCTCCCGACGTTCCTCGACGGGTGCGCGCACGCGTGTCGAGTTGATCAGGAACACTCCGATGAGCGCCGCGACGGCGGTCAGGGTCGCGAACAGGGTGGACGAGGTGGCGATTCCGGTCAGGTCGCTCAGGTAGCCGGTGAGGATGGAGAGGATCCCGGCGAACAGGTAGCCGCCCGCGCTGAGCGCCGCGTTGGCCTCGGCGAGGCGGGTGGGGTCGACTTCGGTGCCCAGGCGGGAGAAGCCGCCGTACTGGCCCATGCCCTGGCCGATGCCGGCCAGGACCGCCGCGACGGACAGGAGGGCGAGGGAGTGGGCCAGGACGGCGGCGGCGGTGCCGAGCATGGCGGTTCCGGTGACGATCCCCGCGGTGCTGAGGATCCGGCCCAGCGGCAGCTTCTTGATCGCGAACTGGATGCCGGTGGACGCGCCGAACATCATGAAGCCGATCCCGCCGGTCACCAGCCGGTTGCCGGTGTGCAGGAGGGAGGGGAGCAGGATCGGTCCGAGGGCGAGCAGGAGGGAGGTCCCGGTCATGCCGGGGATGTAGGCCATGAGGCTCGTGGTGAGACCGCGGCGGTTGGCCGGGGGCACCGAGGGCAGGCGCAGCCGGCCCGTGCCGGGCGCCGCGCGGGGGAGCGGCGGGGCCGGCGGGTGGAGGGCGTACACGACGGCCAGGGCGGACAGGAGCAGGAGGGCTTCGAGCACGAAGACGGTCACGGTGGGCGCCGGCCAGTACTGGGAGATGCTGCCGCCGAGCAGCGGGCCGGTCGCCAGGCCGGTGCCGATGGCCACCGACGCGGCGAGGACCGCCTGCGGGCGCCGCTCCGGGCCTCCGACGTGGGCGACCGCCGCCGTGCCGGCCGAGAGCGCCGCGCCGACCGCCACACCGGTGAGCAGCCGCGCGACGATCAGGGTGAGCACGTGGGTGGCGGTCATGAAGAGGGCGCAGGAGACGAGCCCCGCGGCCAGGGCGGGGACCAGGACGCGGCGGGTGCCGTACCGGTCGGCCAGGGCTCCGGTGAAGGGCAGGGCGAGGAGCAGTCCGCCGATGTAGGCGGCGAAGATGACCGTCGCCGTGCCGGTGGAGAACCCGATGCGGTGCTGCCAGACGCCGAGCAGCGGGGTGGGGATGTTGGACAGCATGAACACGGCGGTGATCGGCCATGCCGCCGCCCACAGCACCCGGGCCGGGGCCTGGGGCCGGCCGTTCACAGGCCGCGGAGGAGCGGGAGCAGTTCCTGTGCGGTCCGCCGCACCGCGGTGCGGTAGCCGGCCTCCGTCAGTTCGTCGGTGGGAAGGCGCAGGATCAGGTGCCGGGCGCCGTTCTTGACGTACTGGCCCAGCCAGTCGGCGACCTCCTGCGGGGTCCCGCCGAAGATCCCCTGGGTGGTGCGCATGGTGGTGAGGGGAAGGCCGTAGTAGGCGCGGAAGTAGGACCACAGGGTGTCCTCGGCCTGTTGGCGGGAGCGGTCGACGGCGACGGAGAGGTAGACGGCACCGGTGACGGCGTCGGCGGGGCGGCCCGCCTCCTGGCGCGCGGCGGTGATCTGGTCCCAGCCCTCGCGGTACTTCTCGGGCGTGGTGGAGGTGGGCATCCAGCCGTCGAAGTCGCGGCCCGCCCGCCGCAGCATCTTGGGGCCGGAGTGGGCGATCCACAGCGGGGGTCCCTGCGGCTGGTGCGGCAGGGGCAGCAGGGCCGCGTCCTGGAGCCGGTAGTGCTTCCCTTCGTACGAGAGGGGTTCGCCGCGGGCCGCCCACAGGGCCTGGCAGATCTCGACGGTCTCCCGCATCCGCCCGAAGCGGGTGCCGAAGTCCAGCCCGTAGTTGGCGAATTCGCGTTCCGTCGCGGGGGAGGCGAAGCCGGATCCGATGCCGGCGATCAGCCGGCCGGCGGAGATCCGGTCGAGGCAGGCCAGTTCGTGCGCCAGGTGGACGGGGGCGCGCAGCGGCATGAGGACGGCGGTGCCCAGCTGCAGCCGCTCGGTGGCCGTGGCGGCCGCGGCGAGGGCGAGCAGCGGGTTCATCCGCGAGCGGGCGAGGGGGGATTCGCCGGCCCAGACGGAGTCGAAGCCGGACTCCTCGGCCAGGGCGGCGATCGAGGCGAGGTTGCCGGGGTAGGGGCCGTCGTCGATGACGGACTCGCGTCCGGGCAGGACGATGCCCACCTTGAGGCCGGTCACAGGTCCCACCCCCGGGCGGGGACGATGCCTTCGATCTCGACGAGGAGGTCGTCGCGGCAGACGGCGACGTTGAGGTACTTCACCTCAACGCCAAGACCAAGCGTTTCTTCACAGACCGCGCGTACCGCCGGAACATCGTCGTCATGTCGTACGTACACCTTGATCATCCGAAGGTCTTTCAGGTCGTGGCCCGCGGCCTCGATGCCCTGGGCCGCGAGGTTCTCGCGGGAGATGAGGTGGGCGATGTTGGCCAGGGTCTCCCGGGTCTGGCGCCGCACGTCACCGCGGTGGACGGTCTCGTGGCCGAGGATGGACGCGGTGCCGGAGACGTAGAGCGTGTCGTCGAGCAGGGTGGCGCGGGCGAAGCTGGGCGGCTTGGGGCCGTACTGGTCGGGGTAGTGGTAGGCGGAGGTCTGCCGGCTGTTCTCTATGTGCCGGGGCGCGCCTCTCTTGGTCGCCAGCAGGAAGAAGGCGATGCCGCGGCCCTGGGTGCCGATTCCGGTGGCGGCGGGAAGCTGGGCGGTGCTGTCGCCGCCCATGTAGGTGTGGAACGCCTGGGCGCGGCCCTGGACGAAGTCCTGGTAGACCTCCATGCCTTCGGCGTTGGTGCCGACGATGTCGCCGACGAAGTTCCACATCCGGAAGACGTGGCTGTAGTCGAGGTAGTCGACGATGGCGAAGGCCTTCTCGTACAGGGCGCGCACCGGCGGGGTGTAGACGGCCTGTTCGGGGAGGAGCCCGGCGACGAAGAGGTGCCGGCCGTTGTGGGCGTAGGCGTGGTCCCCGCGCAGGGTCCAGCGCGGCCGGCCCGTCACGGTCCAGACCTCGCGGAAGGCGTCGCCGCCGGTGACGGCCATCGGGATGGTCAGGTCGGGGTGGCCGCCCCGGCCTCGGGCGAGGCCGGAGGTGTCGCCGTAGGTCACGGTGGCCAGGACGTGGCGGTCCTGCTCCGGGACCGGCGGCTGGGTGGCGGGGGTGAAGTGGGCGCGGATGGTCATGTCAGCAACCTCCGTCGATGCCGCAGGCGGCGCCGTAGACGATTTCCTGGTCGGCCTGCGCGTCGAGGATCGCCTTGCGCAGTTGGCCGGGGCGCGGGACACCTTCGATGCGGGTGTCGCCGACGATGATGGTGGGGACGGCGTGGACGCGGTGGGCGGCGGCCTCGCGCAGGGCCTCCTGGTGCTTGGCGCGGTAGGTCCCGTTGTCGAGCGCGGCGCGGAACTCGTCGGCGTCCAGGCCGATTTCGCGGGCGAGTGCGGTGAGGACGTCCGGTTCGCCGAGGTCCTGGTCCTCCTGGAAGAAGGCACGGAACATGCGCCGGGTGTACTCGGTTCCCCTGCCGTGCTCGGCCGCGTACTGGTAGCCCTCGAAGGCCAGCCGGGTGTGGGGCTGCGGGGAGACGGTGGGCAGGGTGATGTCGACGCCCAGGCGACGGGCCATCGGGTACACGGCTCGCTGCCAGACGGCGGGCAGGTAGTCGTCCTCCGGCCGGAGGGTGGGCTCGGGATGGGGGCGGAGTTCGAAGGGCTTCCATTCGATCTCGACGTCGAGGCCCTCGATCGCCTCCTCCAGCGGGCCTTCGGCCAGCATGCAGAAGGGGCAGACGTAGTCGGACCAGATCTGGATCTTCACTGGATCACTCGGCCTTTCCGGCCGGTCAAGGGCTCCCGGGGCGGCACTGCGTGCCCTCGATCGGGGTGTGCGTCACCTTGAGCGGCCATGCGGTGGGTCGGTGGAGACGGCGGAGCGCGGGCCGAAGTGGCCGGAGCTCGTGGTGCCCGGGGTCTTGCGGGCGCTGTGCACATCGGGGAGATTGCTTGTACGTGCAATCAAGTTCGGTGCGTGAACCCCTGAAAACTCAACTGGGGACGCCAGGATCTTGTATGCGCATGTACTCTTCTGTCAAGCAACACCTCTGCAAGGGAGGCACTTATGGCAACTTCACAGCACGCGCCGCTGCGCACCTCCGACCAGGCCGCCTGGAACCGGGTGCTCGCGCTCCACGCGCACGTGGAACGGGAACTGGCCCTGGCGCTCCAGCGGCGGCACGGGATCGGCCTGTCGGAGTACCGCTCGCTGGAGCACCTGCATCAATCCACGACGAGCGAACTGCGGATGCAGGACCTGGCCGACCGGGTCGGCCTGGGCCAGTCCTCGGTGACCCGCCTGGTGGGACGCCTCGAAACGGCCGGCTTCGCCTTCAAGGACCTGTGCCCGTCGGACAAGCGCGGCGTCTACGCGGTCATCACGGACGAGGGGCGCCAGCGGTACCAGGCCGCCCGTGCCACCTATGCGGAGGTCCTGTCCTCCGCGCTGAACACCTTCACCGCCGATCCCGAACTGGGCTTCACCGTCCAGGCGTTGCGCGCGACCCAGCTCTGACCGGGGCCCCGCGGCGCGCCGTGGGGCCGCCCCACCTGCTCCAACCCACCCCGAACGCATCCCGCGTTCGGGGTTTTTTTGTTTGGGCGTGCAAGCGAAGGTGGGTCGTCAGTTGCTTGATCAAGCAATTCAGGTGGCCTGGGTCACACTTACTTCGGCAAGTGGATGCTTGACCAAGCATGGACTTCAGCGGGTAACTTCTAGCTCAACACCGCACGATTCGAACAGCCGACCGGAACCCCGTTACCGGAGGCTGAGCCGACTGCGAGGAATCCCGCCGTGCCATCCTCCCTCCTGACCGAGACCGTCGTCGCCCACGGCGACGAACGTCCCCACCGCATCGCTCTCCACTTCAACGACCAGGCCGTCACCTACGGCCGGCTGGCCGAACTGACCCAGGGTCTGCGCGGTCACCTGTCGCAGCTCGACCTCCCGGCAGGCAGCACCGTCTGCGTGCCGGCGCACAAGACACCGCAGACCATCGCGCTGCTGCTGGCCGTCTTCCACGAGGGCCACATCGCCCTCGCCCCCTCTCCGGACCTGGGCAGCGACGCGCTCCAACGCCTGGCGCAGCAGGCGAGGGTGACCCACCTGCTCACCGCGACCGCCGACGGCGCGCTCACCGCGACGCCGGTGCGGGCCGAGGAAGGGGCGGCGGAGGGATTCGCGGTGGCGGATCCGGAGCGGACCCGGCTGCTGCTGACCACCTCCGGTTCGACCGGCACCCCCAAGATCGTGCCGATCGAGGCCGCCGGGTTCGACGCCTTCGCCGACTGGGCCGTCGACGAGTTCGCGCTGACGCCGGACGAGACCGCCCTGTCGTACGCGCCCCTCAACTTCGACCTCGCCCTGCTCGACATCTGGACCTTCCTCCGGCTCGGCGCGAGCGTCGTCCTGGTGGAACAGGGGCGGGCGACCGACGCCGCGTACCTGGCCGGGCTGGCCGCCCGACACCGGGTCAGCTTCGTGCAGGGCGTGCCGATGATGTACCGGCTGCTGCTCGAACAGGGCGGCTCCTTCGCCTCGGTGCGCCACGCGATCTTCACCGGTGACCGCATGCCGGCCGACCTCCTGCGACGCGTCGCACCCGGCTTCCCCCGGGCCGCCTTCCACAACGTGTTCGGCTGCACGGAGACCAACGACTCCTTCATCCACCACGTCGATCCCGGCGCCTTCGACGGCCCGATGCCCATCGGCCGCCCCATCAACGGCACCGACGCCCTGGTCGTCGACGCCGAGGGCCGGCGCCTCGCCGCGGCCGGCACCGGTGAACTGCTGGTGTCCACGCCGTTCCAGACCGGCGGCTACCTGCGCCAGGACCTGAACGACGCGGTCTTCACACAGTTGGAGGGCCGGGTCTTCTACCGCACCGGTGACATCGTCACCCGCACCACCGAGGGCCTGTACGTCCTCGAGGGGCGCGCGGACTGGCACGTGAAGGTCAGGGGAGTCCGCACGAACCTGCAGGAGGTGGAGAACGTGATCGCGGCCCACCCGGACATCGCGGAAGCCGTGGTCGTACCACTGCCGGACCCGCAGGCCGGAGTCCGCCTGCACGCCCACGTCACCCGACGCGAGGGCAGCGAGCTCACCAGCCTCCGGCTGCGCAGCCACCTGGGCCGACAACTGCCCCGCCACGCCATCCCGGCCTCGGTGCACCTCACCGCGGCCCCGTTGCCCCGCACTTCGACGGGCAAGCCCGACCGGAACCTGATCAAGCAGACCCTCATGAAGGAGAACCGAGCATGAGCACCGCAACCATCGCCGGCGACGTCCGTGCCTACGTCGTGACCCAGTTCCTGGCCGGGGAGGACGCCTCGGACCTCACCGGCGACTACGACCTCCTCGACTCCGGCGTCATCGACAGCCTCGGCCTGGTGAAGATGCTCGCGCACTTCGCCAAGACCTATCAGCTCCCCGTCGACGACATCGACTTCGGCCCGGACGACTTCCGCACCCTCGACGCCATCGTCGCCATGATCTCGGGCCACCAGCCGGCCGCGGCCGCCGCCTGACCGACCGTTCCGACCGCACCGCCGACCGACCGCACCGCAGACCGACCGCACGACCGACCAAGCGCATCGATCGACCGCACCGACCTGTCGCACCATCAGACCCCGAAGGAGAACCAGATGTTCACCCGCAGCCTCGATGATGTCGCCCCCGTCGAGTGGGGCAACGGCCTCAGCTACCGGCTCCTGACCAAGCGTGACGGCATGGGCTTCGCCGTCGCGGACACCCTCGTCCGCAAGGGCACCTCCAGCGCCCTGCAGTACCGCGAGCACCTGGAGGCCTGCTACTGCATCGGCGGGTCGGGCGAGGTCGTCGAGAAGGACGGCACCCGCCACAAGATCGTCCCGGGCACCATCTACGTCCTCAACGAGCACGACCCGCACCACCTGATCGCCTCCGAGGACGAGGACCTCCACCTGGTGTCGATCTTCAACCCGCCGATCAACGGCGACGAGAAGCACACCCTCTCCGAGGACGGCTACTCCCAGTACTGAGCCGCCACCCTCTTTGAGGACGGCAACTCCCAGTACCGTGCCGCCACACCCTTCGGCCGCCGGTTCACCAGCCCCGGCCCGAAGTCCGCACCCCGGCGGGCTTCGGGCCGGGCCCGGGCCGCACCGGTCCGCGTGAGCGTCCGAGCCCGTGGCCGTCCGCTCGTGCCGTGGAACGCCGTCGCGGCACGGCCCCGATCCGCTCTTGCCGCGATCCCACTGTTGGAATGGACCCGAGGATCTCCCGTGACCGATGACCTCTTTCACCTCACCGCCCCGTGGGCCGACCAGCTCAACGCCGGTACTCGCGAGCTGGACGCGGCGGGCGAGTTTCCCCACGACAAGTGGAAGGCCCTCCAGGAGACCGGTCTCCTGCGCACCCACTTCGCGCCGGAGTTCGGCGGAGCCGGCCACAGCCTCACCGAAACGATGCGCGCCCTGGAGGGACTGGGCTACACCTCCCGCGACGCCGGCCTCTCCTTCTCCGCCTCGACACAGATCGTGTCCGTGGGCGTGCCCCTCCAGCGGTTCGCGAGCCAGGAACTGAAGGAGAAGTACCTGCCGAAGATCATGTCCGGTGAGGCGATCACCGCACACGCGATCACGGAGCAGTCCGGCGGGTCGGACGCGATGAACCTGGCCACCGTCGCCCACCGCGACGGGGACCACTACGTGGTCACCGGCGACAAGATGTTCATCACCAACGCCCCGGTCGCCGACCTGTTCCTGCTGTACGTGCGCACCGGCAAGCCGGGCCCCTTCGGCCTCACCACCCTGCTCGTCGAGGCCGGCACCCCCGGCCTGACCGTGGGCCCCGCGATGGACAAGATCGGTCTGCGCACCAGCCCGGTCGGCAGGCTCTCCTTCGACGGACTGCGCGTGCCCGTCAGCCAGCGGGTCGGACAGGAGGGCGCCGGCTTCCGCGTCCTGGACTACGTGATGAAGCGCGAGGTCCTCTTCGGCTTCTCCATCACCCTGGGCGAGATGACCCGGCGCCTGGAGGAGACCATCGCCTTCGCCAAGGAGCGCCGCCAGTTCGGCCAGCCCATCAGCTCCTACCAGGGCGTCTCCCACAAGATCGTGGACACGAAGATGCGGGTGGAGACCGCCCGCAAGTGGCTCACCGACACCGGAGCCAAGGTCGAGCGCAACCAGGACGCCTCGCTCGACCTCGCGGCCACCAAGACGATCGTGTCCGAGGCCAACGTGCAGACCGCGCTGGACGCGGTGCAGATCCACGGCGGCCGGGGCGTGCTCACCGAATTCGGCATCGAGCGGGACCTGCGCAATTCGATCGCCGGAACGATCTACTCGGGAACCTCCGAGATCCAGCGCAACCGCATCGCCATGCTCCTCGGACTCTGAGCGGACAGGAATCCTGACATGAACGACCGACTGGACCTACTCACGCGCCCCACCGCCTTCCTCGACTACGAGACCGACGAGGTGCAGGCCTTCATCGACCACGCCGTCAAGGACCGTGCCGCGGACCGGCGGACCAATGCCATCGAGCTGTACTACGCGGTGCGCGACGGAGTCGACTACGAGGTCTACGGCGCCCCCCTCTCCCCGGAGGGCCTCAAGGCCTCGAACACCGCCACCACCAAGTCCGGGTTCTGCCTGCACAAGTCCGCGCTGTACGCGGCCGCCGTGCGTGCCCTGGGCATCCCGTCCCGTCTGGTGTACGGCGACGTGCGCAACCACCTCGCCTCACCCCGCCTGCTGGACCACATCGGCGGCGACGTGTTCTTCCACGGGCTCACCCAGGTCAACCTGGACGGCAGGTGGGTCAAGGCCACCCCGGTGTTCAACAAGCTGCTCTGCAAGCTGTACGGCATGCCGGCCCTGGAGTTCGACGGACTCACCGACAGCCTCTACCACCCCCACGGGGAGGGCGCCGCCATGGAGTTCCTCACCGACCACGGGGCCTTCGACGACGTCCCCTACGAGTTCGTCCTCGAGAGCATGCGCCGCAAGCACCCCAAGTTCCTCGACGACCGGGGCACCGGCACCGTCGGCGGCGGCCGCCTGGCCGACGAGTCCGTCCTCACCCGGTAGGAGAAGCCCATGACCAGCACCCCCGCGCCCGTCGACGGATGGGACGCCTCGACCCGCATCGGTGTCGTCGTGCCGCACGCCGACGTCGGCCCGGAGGCCGAACTGCAGGCCATCGCCCCCGCGTCGGTGTCCATCCACGGATCGCGCACCCACTTCGCGGCGATGCGCCCGGGCGGCGAGATGGACGAGAAGATCCCGCACGACCCGGTCCTGGCGTTCGTCGAGGCCCCGTACCTGGACAACGCCGTGGAGTTATTGGCGGCCTCCCCTCTGCACGCCCTGACCCTCGCCTTCACCTCCTCCAGCTACGCGCTGAAGGCCCAGGGGGAGAGGGAGCTGTACGAGCGGCTGCTGCCCGTCACCCGGGGGCTGCCGATCACCGGCACGACGCCGGCCGCCCGCGCGGCGTTCGACGCCCTGGGCGCCCGCCGGATCGCGGTGGTCAACCCACCGTGGTTCGACGACGAGCTCTCCGGCCAAGGTGCCGACTACTTCCGGGAGTTCGGATACGACGTCGTGTACCACGGCCCCTGTGGCCTGCCCTCCGACCAGAAGGCCATCACACCCGACAACCTGGCGGCGTGGATCCGCAGCACGGTGGCCGAGCACCGGCCGGAGGCCGTCCTCGTGGCCGGCAACGGCATCCGGGCGGTGGGCACCATCAAGCCCCTGGAGGAGGAGCTCGGCTTCAACGTCGTCACCGCGAACCAGGTGATCCTCTGGCACGCCCTCCACCTCGCCGGCGCGGCCGACACCGCCCACGGCATCACCGACTACGGGCACCTGTTCGCCGTCGGTCCGAAGGACGGCTCCTGATGGCCCTGCTGGACGCACACGGCTACGAGGCCGTGTTCGGGACACCGGAGGGCGACACCTACCGGATCCCGCTGGTCTGCTGGCGCGAGGACGGCGACAACCTGTACGGCATGGTGCTGATCAAGGGGCACCCGCGGCGTACGGACCGGCTGCAGGACTTCCTGCGGTACGACGGCCGACACGGTTCCCGGGGGGCCGACACCGCGCCCACGGCGTTCGACTCGTCGGCGGTGGACGGCGGGCCGGGTGGTATGGACCTGCCGGTGCTCCCCGAAGCGCACGCACCCGCCGGCGCCCCGATGGCGCCCGCGCACTCGTAAGAAGGCGCGAGAACTCGCGAGTTGTGAAGTCCCCTTGTGCAGCCCCCCCTCACTCGCAAGGGGGTCCGGCCGAATCGACGCTCACGTCGATGGCCCGATATCCAACTCCCGGAATCAACGAGGAATTCCGGTCGGCTCCCTCTTCGCCACCGGTCCGAACGGTGGATCCGGCCACGTGACGGGCCGCCGCACCTCGGGGCGGGGCAGGGTGATGTCGCCTCCGGTCGGTCCGGACGCGAACACCGTGCCCCGCCCCGTTCGGTGGGCGGCGGGGGGGGCCGCCCCGCGGCCGGGGGCGCCGGGCACCACACAACACCACCCCCGCGGGGGGGGGGGGCGCAAAAACCGCCCCCCCCCGCCCGCGCCCGCGCCCCGCACCGCCTTACTCACTGAGCCTCAGCCCACGCTGTGCCTGCCGCACTGTGCGTGTGCCTGCGGCGCGGCACTGTGCGAGTGCCTGCGGCTCGCTGTGCCTGCGGCACTGTGC
>NZ_JBHTWX010000107.1:0-268 GCF_042792155.1 Kitasatospora sp. NPDC056651
CGCTGCCGGCGCGCTGCCGGGCCGCGGTCGCCGCGGGCCTCGCCCCCCCCCGGGCGGAAGGGACCCGGCCCGCGGGGGCGGCGGGGGCCGCCCGGGCCGTGGCCGGTCCGGCCGGGCGCCGCCGCGCCGCCGTCCGGGCCGGCGTCGGGCTGCTCGCCGCGGGGCTCGCCGTCCTCGCCCTGGCCGGTGGGCCCGAGCCCGGCGGGCCGGGCGCCCGCCCCCGCGCGGTGGGCCCCCTGCCCCGCGCGAGCCCCGCGGGGTCGGACGT
>NZ_JBHTWX010000107.1:278-29209 GCF_042792155.1 Kitasatospora sp. NPDC056651
GCCCGGCAGACCTCTTCGGTCAACGTCGCCGGGGCTCGGAGTTGTGTATATGCGACCGCCCCCTGGCCGGTGGGCCCGCGCCGGGCGGGCGGGGCGCCGGCCACCGCGCGGTGGCCCCGCTGCCCGGCGCGATCCCGGCGGGGTCGGACGTCCCGGCGGCGTACCGGGGCGTGATCGAGAACGCGGCGCGGCGCTGCCCCGAGCCGGAGGTCACCCCGGTCCTGCTGGCCGCGATGCTGAAGGCCGAGAGCGGCTTCGACCCGAACGCCGCCCGCCCGGAGACCGGCGAGTACGGCATCGCCCTGTGGACGCCGTCCGTCTTCGAGGCCTGGGGCAAGGCCGCCACCCACCCCGGCCCGAAGTCGTACTGGGACCCGGGCGACGCGATCGCCGCGATGGGCAACTACGCCTGCTGGCTCGACCAGCGGCTCAAGCAGCAGGGCTTCACCCACGGCCTGCCCGGCCTGGTCGCGGCGGCCTACCGGACCAGCGACAAGACCGTGGCGGCCACCGGGGGCGTCCCGGAGCGGGTTCGGCAACATGTCGACAAAGTGCTTCAGTACCTTCACGACTACGGGGGGTGACCGGAGAAATGGGATGAGTTATGCCACATCCCTACGAATCCCGGCGCGGGCACCCGGGTGACGGGCCTCCGGTCTGGGATCCTCGGCGGCATGATCACGAAGCTCCGCGCGAGTCTCTCGCAATGGACCGTCGTCACTCCGGTGGTGTCGTTCGTCGTCCTCGTCCTGACCTGGCACAAAGACCTGCCCGGCTGGGCGGTGGCGGTGGTCGCCTGCTTCCTGGTGGGTGCCGTGCTGTCCGCCGTGCACCACGCCGAGGTCATCGCGCACTGGTCGGGGGAGCCCTACGGATCCCTGGTCCTCGCGGTGGCGGTCACCGTGATCGAGGTCGCGCTGATCGTGACGCTGATGGCCGACGGCGGGGACAAGTCCTCCACCCTGGCCCGGGACACCGTCTTCGCCGCCGTGATGATCACCTGCAACGGCATCCTCGGACTGTCCATCCTGGTCGCCGCCATCAAGTACCGGACGGCCGTCTTCAACGCCGAGGGGACGGGAGCCGCGCTCGCCTGCATCGCCACCCTCGCGACCCTCAGCCTGGTGCTCCCGACCTTCACCACCAGTTCGCCGGGCCCGCAGTTCTCGACCACCCAGCTCACCTTCGCGGCCACCGCCTCGCTCGTCGTCTACGGGCTGTTCGTCGCCACCCAGACCGTCCGGCACCGGGACTACTTCCTGCCCGTCACCCCCGAGGGCCGGGTGCTGGACGAGGAGGAGCACGCCTCCCCGCCCACCCTCCGGGCAGTCGGGGTCAGCCTGCTGATGCTCGCCGTCGCGCTGGTGGCGGTGGTCGGCCTCGCCAAGGGCGTGTCGCCGACCATCGAGACCGCGGTGGACAACGCCGGGCTCCCGCACGCCGTCGTCGGCGTGGTGATCGCCATGATGGTGCTGCTGCCGGAGACCATCGCGGCGCTGCGCGCGGCCATCCGCAACCGGGTGCAGACCAGCCTCAACCTGGCCCTCGGCTCGGCGCTCGCCAGCATCGGCCTGACCATCCCGGCAGTCGCGATCGCCTCCAGCTGGCTCTCCGGCCCCCTCGTCCTCGGCCTCGACCCGGCGCACATGGTGCTGCTGACCCTGACCATCGTGCTGCTCACCCTCACGGTCATCCCGCGCCGGGCGACCCCACTCCAGGGCGCGGTGCACCTGGCGGTGCTGGCCGGGTACGTGGTGCTGGCGCTGAACCCGTGAGAGCGCGCCGACCGTAGTCGACAGTGGAAGCCCCTGGCCCGTGCCCCCGTGCGCCAGGGGCTTTCGCCGTTCCCGGGGCCGGAGTCGGGGCGTCCGGCGCCTGTCCTCGGATTCGCCCACCTCCGCCCCGCGATGCGCGCACCCCGGCGCCGCCCCGCCGCCCCGCCGGGTCGGCGAGGGGAGTCCGCGAGGGCCCCACGGCGCCAATGGTGCTGGTGTGGCCAGTGGGACTGATGGTGTGGATGGTGAACCCGTGGTGCGGGGCCGGCCGTGGTATCCGGTGAGGGTCCCTGACCCACCCCCGTGGCCAGGACCTCCCCGCCACCCCGGCGCGAGCGCCGGCGAACCCCCGCGAGGGAGCGCGCCGTGCGGCGGCGGGAAGCCCCCGGCCCGCGAGCAGTGCGGGGCAGGGGCGCGGTGGCGCCTCGCCCCGGCAGGGGTCCGCGTGGGGGCGGAAGCCTGCCGGGGCGGGTGCGTCAGGAGGAGGTGCGGCGACGGCGGGCGCAGACCACCGCACCCGCGCCGACGCCCAGCAGCACGGTGCCGGTCGGGGCGTCCGGCCGGGCCGGGGTGGTCGCCGGGGTGGTCGCCGGGGTGGGGAAACCCGGCGCAAGGGAGATTTGGCCGAAATGCATCGCCGAAGGTGATGGGTCCGGCTGGTTCGCCATGGCGATCTGATCACCCGATCGTCAGTTTTTCGTGTGCCTTCCTGACGATCGGATACTCGGCCCCGGGCCCGTACCGGCGGGCGCACCGGGGCGGCCCGGGTGGCTGGTACCGACCGGTCCACGGTGGCGGCCTGTGTGTCGGGGCGGCGGGCGGGCACCGGGGTTCTCTATCGTCCGTCCGGAACCGCCGAGTCCGTGGACTCCGCCTTGCGTGCAGCCGATCCGACCCGTGGGAGAGTGCGATGCCCGGCCCAGAGCAGACCGTCCCGGACCCGACCGGCGAGGTCGGTGGGCAACTGGCGGGCCGGGAAAGGCCGGTGGCCGCCGCCGAGGAGGGTGCCGACGTCATCGTGGTCGGCGCCGGTCCGGCCGGCTCCACCGCCGCCGCCCACCTCGCGCGCACCGGACTGGATGTCCTGCTGCTGGAGAAGTCCGTCTTCCCCCGCGAGAAGGTCTGCGGCGACGGCCTCACCCCGCGTGCCGTCAAGCAGTTGACCGATCTCGGCATCGACGTCTCCGAGGAGGCCGGCTGGCTGCACAACCGGGGCCTGCGGCTGATCGCCGGGCACCGCTCGATCGAGTTCGACTGGCCCGAGCTCTCCGCCTACCCCGGATACGGTCTGGTCCGGCGTCGCGCGGACTTCGACGAACTGCTCGCCCGCAAGGCCGCCTCGGCCGGTGCCCGGGTGGTCGAAGGCGCCAATGTGACGGGCCCGTTGCTGGACGAGCGGACCGGCCGGATCACCGGCGTCACCGCCAAGCTGGGGGAGGAGCGCCGGCCGGTGGCCTACCGGGCCCCGGTCGTGGTCGCCGCCGACGGCAACTCCACCCGCCTGTCGGTGGCGATGCGGCGCCACCGCCGCACCGACCGCGCGATGGGCGTCGCCTACCGGACCTACTTCACCAGCCCGCGCCACGACGACCGCCACCTGGAGGCCTGGCTCGACCTGCGCGACCCCGGCAACCCGGCCGGGGGCCCGCTGCCCGGCTACGCCTGGGTGTTCGGCATGGGCGACGGCACCGTCAACGTCGGCCTCGGGGTCCTCGACACGGCCAGGGCCGAGGTGGATTGGCGGGAACTGCTGCGTCGCTGGTGCGAGGGCCTGCCGCCGGAGTACGGCTACACCCCGGACGCGGTCACCGAGCCGATCCGCGGCGCCGCCCTGCCGATGGGCCTCAACCGCCGGCCCCACTACGCCGACGGCCTGTTGCTGATCGGCGACGCCGGGGGCACGGTCAGCCCGGGCACCGGCGAGGGCATCGCCTATGCGATGGAGTCCGGTCGCTACGCCGCCGAGACCATCGTCCAGGCCCTCGCGCGTCGCACCGACCGCGGTCGCGAACTCGCCCTGCAGGCCTACCCGCAGGCGCTGCGCTCCGCCTACGCGGGCTACTTCGCGCTCGGCCGCCTCGCCGCCGGCATGCTGGACCGCCCCGGGCTGTTCGGCGCGGCCGGGGCCGCGGGGCTGGGCCGGCCGGCGCTGCTGAACGCGGCGTTCCGGCTGATGCTCAACCTGACCGAGCCGAACTCCAGGGACGCCCTGGACCGGCTGCTCCACCTGATCGGGCGGCTCGCCCCCGGGAAGTGACCCGGCCGTGCCGGACCGTCCATCCTGGCGGGTGGACGGCCGCGGTGTCCCGGGTTCGGCCGAAATCGAAGATTCGAACGAGCGGTCTTACGGATCATGTTGACGAATGGTCAGATGATCCGATTGCCTAGTGTCGAACCAGCCACGGAGGGTGAACACAAAGACCCCTCCGTGGCTCCTTTTCGACCGCTGACCCGTTCGACGGAGACACCGTGCGCCTTCGCCTTCGCCTGCTCGTCGCGCCGCTCGCCGCGGCCGCCGCCCTCACCGCCGTGACCGTCCCCGCCGCCGTCGCGGCCCCGGCGGCCACCCCCTCCGACCAGTGCTCCGTCGCCTTCCGCCACGACGACGCCCGCCTCGGCCCCGCCGACCTCCCGACCACCGGCCCGGTCGGCCGCCAGCTCATCGGCTACCAGCCCACCGGCGGCACGAGCGACCAGGCCTTCCTGGCGAAGTACTACGACCCGGCCGGCAACGGCGGCACGGGCGGCTGGATATACCCGCCTGCCGACGGCTACGCGACCCTGCCCGACGGCAGCCGGATCGAGTTCGACGTCACGCTCTACCCGAACCAGAAGATCGACCGCTACGGCAGCGAGTACGGCGCCTACCTCGCCCCCGAGGGCCTGCCCTACGCCAACCGCGCGCTCCCGCCGCAGAGCCTGGACAGCAACCCGTCGGCCGCCTGCAACTACCACGACTACAAGGTGGTCAAGGCCTTCGCGGTGCACGCCGGCCCGATCGCGCCGTGGTTCAACCAGCCCGGCTGGGGCCTGCAGTACCAGCTCGACAGCTCTCTGGTGTCCGGAGGCCCCGCCAGGCTGAACGTGCTCTGGCTGGTGGAGAACGGATACCTGGCCCGGATCTGAGGCGGCTGCGCCGGGACCGGGAGGACGGCCCCCGCACCGGAATTCGCTGGCGGGTGCGGGGGCACCGGGGATAGGAAGGGCGGATGACCACCAGCGACACCGGCACCGGCCGGCGCCTGTTCCGGCCCACCGTCCTCGACCTCGGGGACGCCCTGCTGCGCCCGTGGGGCCGTTCCCTCGCACTGCCCGGCGGCGTCGGGCCGGCCCTGGTCGCCGCGGCGGCGGACCCGGACATCGCCCGCTGGAGCTCGCTCGCCGCCGTCGGCCCGGTCGACCCGGAGGCCTACCTCGACCGCTGCGAGAGCCTCTGGGCCGACGGCGGCGCGGCCGCCTTCGCCATCACCGACGCCGCGGACGGCAGCCTGTGCGGCAACGCCTACCTGGGCTGGACCGACCGGGACGACGGCGTGGCCATGGTCGGCTACTGGCTGCTCGCCGCCGCCCGCGGCCGGGGCCTGGCCACCCGGGCCGCCACCGCCGTCACCCGCTGGGGAGTGGAGCACGCCGGTGTCCGCCGCGTCGAGCTCTACCACGCCGTCGCCAACGCGGGCTCCTGCCGGGTCGCCGAGCGGGCGGGCTTCCCGTACGAGGGCACCCTGCGCGGCTCCTACACCTACGGCGGGGGCGTCTACACGGACGAGCACCTGCACGCCCGGCTGGCCTCGGACCCGTTCACGGACTGAACGGGTGGGGGGTTCAGCTCCAGGCGGTCGCGCCGTGGGCTCCGTACGGTCCGTATGGTCCGTACGTCCCGTTCGTGACGCCGGGCTCGATGAAGCGCTTCTCCTGCATCGCCGACAGCCTGCGGACCATCACGATGGCCAGGACGGCCGCCGCGACCTCGGCCAGGTCGGAGGCGATCAGCCAGCCCACGGCCTCCTGGTAGTCGTCCACGTACTCCGCCGAACTGGCGTACCGGGCACCGAACCGGCCGGTCAGGTTGGACAGCACGAAGGCGCCCCACCAGAGGTTGAGCAGCGGCTGCGGGTGCGGCAGCCGCACGCCGTTCTCGTCCGGCCGGGCGCTGGCCTGCCAGGTGTCGACCGCGATCTGCCAGGGGAACCAGAGCATGACCACGGGGGTGAACCAGCTGCCGATCGCCCAGCCGCGCCCGAACCGGTGCCCCTGCGGCTCGAAGAACTCGGCGTTCACCCGGGCCCGGTGGAACCAGACGATGAAGGTGACCGCCGAGGCCACCATGGCCACCAGCTGGAGCAGGCCGATGGCGTCGTGGAGGCCGATGGCGTCCATCAGCGCGGAGCTGTCGGCCAGCTCGTCGCCGCCGGCGAGCTTGCCGGCCTCCCCGTACACGAGGAAGCCCGCGCCGACCGCGGCCAGGGACAGGGCACCGCACACGGCGAGCAGGACGGTGGCGGCGACGGAGCTCGATCTCGGCGAGCGGTAGACCGCGGGGGAAGACATCGGGGACGGACTCCTGGACTGGACCAATGTGACGGAGCGACACCCTAGGGCCGACGGGCCCGGGCTGACCAGTCATTTGGTACGGACCCTTACGGTGCCGACTGCCCAACGGGCCGGATGCCCCGGGCACGGGCCGTGCGGGCGGGCGGATCACGGACCGCGCCGGACGGCTCCCCGACGTCGGGAGGCCGAGCCAGGGCGGTCGGGGAGCGGCTCCGGCCCCCGGTCCGGACGGCCCCGGCGCGCCGCCTGCTCCCCGGAGCCCGCCTGCTCCCCCGGGGCCCGTCGGCGGTTCAGGCCCGTCGGCACCCCGGGCCCGTCGGCGGTCCGGCCGCAGGCTGCGCGCCGGGCGGGGGAGCGGCCTAACCTGGAAGGGCGCGTTCGGTGCGTTGCCCGCGAACGGAAGCGGTGGCCATGACGGTGATCTCGGCGGCACTCTTCGGTACCGACTGGTGGCAGCCCGGGCTGCCCGGCGGTGCCGAGCTGCTGCGCGAGTGCGCCGCCCGGGGCTGGACGGTGGTGCTCACCGGGCCGGGTCCGGCCGGGGCACCGGTGCTGAGCGTGGCCGACCCCGGGGCCGACCCGGTGCGGGCCGCGCTGGAGCTGGTGGACGGCGGGCCCGGGCACGCCGCGGCCGTCGCCGGGAGCGTGCGCGAGGTGCGGGCGGCGCGGCGGGCCGGGGTGCCGTGCGTCGCCCTGGCGGCCGGCGGGGACACCGGCCCGGAGCTGCGGGCGGCGGGTGCGGCCGAGGTCCACCGTGACGCCGCCGCGCTGCTGAGCGTCCTGGACGACAGCCTGCTCGCCCGCCCCCGGGCCTTCGGGCCCGTCGGCGCCGCGACGGGCGGCACCGGGAGCGGTTAGCGTCTGCCCGCACCGGGCAACCGCCCGGGTGCGAGCACGTCACCGGAGGTGTCGGAGGTGACCGAGATGGACGGACCCGCGTTGAGCGGACGGGAGCGGCGGCTCCTCGAGGAGATCGAGTCCGGTCTGCGCCAGGACACACGGCTCGACCGGAAGCTGAGCACGATGGGCGCCGGGCCGCCCGGCCGGGTCCGGCGCGTGCTCCGCGCCGTCGGGCGCCGGCTCTCGGCGGGGGTGGTGCTGACCGCCCTGGTGATGACGGCGGTCTGCCTCGGCGTGGGCGTACGGACCCCGGCCACCTCCGTCCTGGTCGCGCTCGGCGTGGTCTGGGCGGCCACGATGGCGGCCGCGGTCGCCACGTCCGAACTGCTGCGCCGCCGCGGTGCCGCCCACGGGGGGCACCCCGAACCCGTGGACCCGGCGGAGCCCCCGCTGCGGGACCGCCGGGAGCGCCGCGAGCGGCGGCCCTGGGACCGACCGGAGGCGTGAGGCGATGACCACCGACCTGTGGGAGCACCGACCGGGCTCCCATCCCGCTGCCGACGTCACCCTTGCCGGGTACGAGGTGCACGCCACCGACGGCCCGGTCGGCCGGGTCGTGCAGGACGCCGGGGACCACCTGCTGGTCGACGCCGAGCCGTGGGTACCGGGCACCCGGGTGCTCGTCACGGCCGGTCTGGTCGCCCGGCTCGACCACCTCGACCGCGTCGTCCACCTCGACTGCCCGCGCGCCCGGCTCAGCTCCGCCCCGCCCGTGGCCGTCGACCTGGGCCCGCTCCTCCGGACCCCGCCGGGCGCGCGACGGGATCCGGAAGCGGACCCGACCGCCCCGGACCCGCGCTGAGTGGCCGTGCCGTGGGTTGGCCGTCCACCACGCTCACCGGCCGGACGATCGCCTTCCTGGTCGCGCCGTACGGGGCCGAGCAGGTCGAACTGACCGACCCCTGGCAGGCGGTCGCCGAGTCCGGCGGCACCCCGCGGCTGCTGTCCACCGCCGAGGGCCGGGTCCAGGCCGTCCGGCACCACGCCGCGGGCGACACCTTCGCGGTGGACGCCCTGGTCGCCGACGCCGACCCGGCCGACTACGACGGGCTGGTCCTGCCCGGCGGCGTCGCCAACCCCGACCGGCTGCGCCTGGACCGCCCGGCGGTGGCCTTCGTGCACGCCTGTTGCGCGGCGGGCCGACCGGTCGCGGCGATCTGCCACGCCGCCTGGAGCCTGATCGAAGCCGACGCCGTGCGCGGCCGCACCCTCACCTCCTGGCCCAGCCTGCGCACCGACCTGGTCAACGCCGGCGCCCACTGGGTGGACGAGCCGGTCCACGTCTGCCACGACGGCCCCGGCCCGCTCGTCACCAGCCGCAAGCCGGCCGACCTGCCGCTGTTCGACGACGCCTTCGTGACGGAGTTCGCCCACGCGGCGGCGCGGCGGCGCTGACCGGCCGGCGGCATCGCGGCCTCAGCGAGCGACCAGGCGGAAGCCGCTCATCGTGACCCCGTACGGGTCGGGGACCTGTCGGCGGGTGAAGTGCCGGCCCGCCAGGTCCGCCGGATCGACGCCCAGCCGGGTCGCCGGATCGGGGGGCGACGGTCCGATGGGCGCGCGCCCCGGGGTCGTCCGCCCTCCGGTACCGGGCCGGCGCCCCGCGGACCTCCGCCACGACGTACTCCACCCGCTCACCGGCGGGTTCCGGGGGTGGTCGTGCTGCCGGGCACCCGGCGGGCGGCCGCACGGGCCGCGCATCGCGTCGCCGGGCGGGATGGTCACGGGCGGTCCCTCACCCGCGGAGCCCCTTCGCGAGGGTTCGGCAGGTCGCGGCGAGCCTAGGACCTGACGGCCGCGGCCACCTCAGTCGCCCCGGAGGCGGACGAAGGTGGCGGTGGGCGGGCGGCCGGTGAGGGTGAGTTCGGCGCGCAGCGGGGCGGTCAGCGGGTGGACCGGGCCGTGGCCGGGGTCCGCGGTGGGCGGGCCGAGCAGCGGGCGGGCGGTCTCGGCGACCTCCCGGGACTGGACCGGGGTGAGCCGCGGGGTGGTCAGGAACACCCGGCCGTCGTCGAGCTGGAGGATCAGCGCGTGCGGGTGGGCGGCCGGGCCGGTGACGGCGCGGACGGTGGCGTCGAGGGTGTCGCCGCGGCGGTACTTGACCCAGATCCGGCCCGCGCCGCGCGGCCGGTACGGGGAGGCGGCGGCCTTGCAGACCAGGCCCTCCACCCCGGTGTCGGCGAGCCGTTCCATCCACTCCAGCGCCTCCGCCCGGTCCGTGGTGGCCATGACCGGCCGGATCGGCGGCGGGACCTCGGCCAGGGCGGCGAGCAGCAGCCGGCGCCGGTCGGTGAGCGGCAGCCGCCGGACGTCGCGGCCGGGCAGGGCCAGCAGGTCGAAGGCGATCAGCCCGAGCGCGACCTCCGGGGCGGCGGCGCGGGCCCGGCGGGTGTGCGACAGCTCGCCGAAGGCGAACCGGCCGTCCCGCCAGGCGACCAGCTCGGCGTCCAGCACCAGCCCCTCGGGCAGCCGGGCGACGGCGGCGGCGATCGGCGGGAACTCGGGTGCCAGGTCGCGGCCGCCGCGGGACTGGAGGTACGCGGGCCGGGTGCCGCGGGCGAAGGCGACGCAGCGGAAGCCGTCGAGCTTCAGCTCGTACTGCACGCCCCCGCCGCCCAGGCCGTCGGCGGGCGGGACGGTGGTGACGGCGGCCGGGCGGATGACCTCGACGGGCGGGTGGAGCGTCTGGCGCGGTTGCCCGGACCGCTCCGGCGGGGTCGGCCGCCTCGGCCGGGTCGGTGTCGTCGGTGCGCCGGGCAGTGGCCGGGCCCGTTCCGGGTCCAGCAGCGGGGCGAGCAGGTCGCCGTGCGCGGCCAGCCGGTCGGGGACCTCGGCGAGCGTGAACACCAGGTCCTCCTCGGTGTCGGCCCGCTCCAGTTCCGCCCAGGTCAGCGGGGTGGAGACGGTCGGCAGCGGGCGGGCCCGCAGAGTGTAGGGCGCGGCGGTGGTCTTCCTGGCGTTGTTCTGCGACCAGTCGACCAGCACCCGGCTCCGGCGTCGGGCCTTGGCCATGGTGTGCACCACCAGGTCCGGGTGTTCGGACTCCAGGGCGGCGGCCAGCGCCTTCGCGTACCCGGAGACCAGGGCGCTGGGCGTGGGCTCGATCGGGACCAGCAGGTGCAGGCCCTTGGAGCCGGAGGTCTTCGCCCAGGCCGTCAGGCCGTCCGCCGCGAGGCGCTCGCGCAGCAGCAGCGCGACCGTGCGGCAGGTGAGCACGTCCGCGCCCTCGCCCGGGTCGAGGTCCAGCACCAGCCGGTCGGCGAGGGCGGGCGCGGCGGCGTGCCACTGCGGGACGTGCAGCTCCAGACAGCCCAGGTTGGCGACCGCGAGCAGTGCCGCGCCGTCTTCCAGCACCACCTGGCGCAGCTCGCCGGTGTTGCTCGGCACGTCGACCGTGCGCACCCAGTCCGGGGTGCCGGGCGGCGGGTTCTTGGCGACGAACACCTCCGCCTCGACGCCGTCCGGGCAGCGCAGGAAGGACACCGGGCGGTCGCGCAGGTGGGGGAGCAGCGCGGCGTGGACGGCGGCGTAGTAGCGCAGCACCTCGCCCTTGGGGGTGCCGGTGCGCGGGTAGTACACCTTGTCGAGGTGGGAGAGGGCGAGGGTGCGCCCGTCCACCGTCATCTGCGGCACGGTCCGCCTCCGAGGACTCCGGTGGTGGCCCCCGCAGGCCAGTCTGCCCCGCTTCGGCCGCGGCCGCGCCCGGCCCGGGCCGCCGGGCGGTTCTCGCGGTCGCGGGCGGCGGCCGGGCTGCTTATGGTGAGGGCGCGGTCACACCCCTTCCGCCCCGGCGGCGGGAGCCGGGAGCGCCGCCGGGGGGACGCGGGGGGACAACAGCGGGGGGACAACAGGGGGGAACCACCGACGAAGGAGTCCCCGTGACCACCGCCCGAGACATCATGCACACCGGCGCCCAGTGCATCGGCGCCCACCAGACGCTGTCCGAGGCCGCGCGGATGATGCGCGACATGAACGTGGGTTCGCTGCCGATCTGCGGCGACGACCAGAAGCTCAAGGGCATCATCACCGACCGCGACATCGTGCTGCGATGTATCGCGGAGGGCAAGGACCCGGAGAGGACGACGGCCATGGAGCTGTCCGGCCACCTGCACTGCGTGCGGGCCGAGGACAGCATGGAGACGGTGCTGGACAAGATGGAGCGGCACCAGATCCGGCGCATCCCGGTGATCGACGGGGACCGGCTGGTCGGCATGATCAGCGAGGCGGACCTGGCGATGGGCCACCGTCAGGGCCACCGGCTGACCGACGAGCAGATCATGAAGTTCATGGACAGCGTCTACATGAAGCAGTGACCGGCTGACCGCCCCCGTGCCCCGTCCCCGCCGCCGTCACGAGTGCGCCGGACGGGGCACCGGTGTCCCCGGCCCGTGTCGACCGGGCCCGTCTCAGGGGCCGAAACCTCCTTTCCGCTCGGATCGGACGGGGGGCAGAATCGCGTCCATGGGAAAGCAGTACGAAGTCATCGACGGCCGACTGCGCCAGTTCATCGAGCGCCAGCCGGTCTATTTCGTGGCCACCGCCCCGCTGGCCGCCGACGGGCACGTCAACCTCTCACCCAAGGGACGCTCGGGGACCCTCGCGGTGATCGACGAACTCACCCTCGCCTACCTGGACTTCGGCGGTTCGCAGGCCGAGACCGTCGCCCACCTGCGGGAGAACGGCCGGATCACCCTGATGTGGTGCGCCTTCGAGGGCCCGCCGACCGTGGTGCGGGTGCACGGGCACGGTGAGCCGGTCTTCCGCGACGACCCGCGGTTCGCGCAGCTGCTCGGCCACTTCGACCCGGGCGCGGACGGTTCCGGCCTGCGGGCGATCGTGCTGGTCAAGGCCGACCGGGTCAGCGACTCCTGCGGCTACGCGGTGCCGTTCATGGACTACCGCGCCGACCGCGACCTGCACGCCCGGTACTTCGACCGGAAGGACGAGGAGGAGTTCGGCGCCTACTGCGAGCGCAAGCCGCTGGTCGGCACCAGCATCGACGGCCTGCCGGCCGTACCGCTGCCGCTCCCGCCCCGGCCGGCCTGACGGCAGGCCCGGAGGAACGCGGCGAGGCCGCCGCACCCCCGGTGGGGTGCGGCGGCCTCGTGGCGTGCGGCCTTACTTCGACAGACCGGCCTTGACGGAGCAGACCGGCCAGGCGCCGGGGCCCTGGGAGGCGAGGACCTTCTCGCCGATGGCGATCTGCTGGTCCTTGGTGGCCTGGTGGGCCTGCGGGGCGTAGGCGGTGCCACCGAAGGCGGCCCAGGTGCTGGAGGTGAACTGCAGACCGCCGTAGAAGCCGTTGCCGGAGTTCACGGCCCAGTTGCCGGTCGCCTCGCAGGAGGCGACCTTGTCCCAGACCGTAGCCGGCGCGGCGGACGCGCTGGTGGCCGTGACGAGGCCGGCCACCGGGAGGGCGGTGAGCGCCCCGGCCATCAGAGCCATCCGGACGCGGTTGCGGCGCTTCGGGGTGGCGGTGGTGGTGGCAGCGGCAGTCTCGTTACGGAAGGTCATGGATTTCCTTTCGGAGGGGTCTGCGAGCGCGCGGAACCAGGCCCTCGGAAGGCCGTCGGTTTCGGGGACACGTGACTCGCGTGGTCCGGCACCGTTCCGCTCGGGGGCCGGGGCCCGGCCGGAGCGGATTCGCTCGGTGCAACGGATTCGAAGGTACGGGTGCGGTCGTGGCGGTTTCAAGGATTCGAAGGTTTAGCCACGTCAGAGGGCCGTTACCGATGGTAAGAATCAAGGAAATGTAGAGATTTCGACTGATTTGCACCCATTTCCAAGATCAAAACGGCCCTGGACGTGGCCCGCGCCACTCCGGACCCGCCCCGGAACCGCTGTGAGGCCGCCCACACGGTCGACAGCGCGTGACGGCCCGTCGGCCACCGGTGCCGATTCCGCCGCCCCCGCCGCCCGCCGGGGTGGCCCGCACCACAGCGCTCACTCCGAGCGCCCGATGCCCTCACTCCCGGTGGCGGGGCATAGCCTCAGGCCCATGAGCAACGAGAGCGACGCAGCGGACACGGCGGACCCGGGAGAGGTCGACGCCGGTGCGGGCGGGGCGGCGGACACCGGCCCGGGAAGGGCGGCCGAAGCCGAGGTGCCGCTCGGCGCAGGGGTGCACGAGGTCGCGCCCGCGCCCACGGGCTTCGAGCTGGGCACCGACGGCCCCAAGGTGGTCCTGGCCGGCCTGGACGGCACCGACTCCTCCTGGCGCGCCACCGCCTACGCGGCCGGACTCGCCCGCCGGCAGGGCGCCGTCCTCGCGGTGGCGTACATCCAGCCGATCCTCGGCGCCGCGACCGCCCTGGCCGGGGCCGCGGTGGAGGAGACCACCCAGGAGATCGCCGAGGAACTGCTGGCCGCACTGCGCGAGGCCGAGCACCGGGTGCGCGAGGTGTGGCGGGTGGACTGGAAGTTCCTGACCATGCGCGGCGACCCGTACGCCGGGCTCGCCAAGCTCGCGGACGAGCTGCGCGCCGACGCGGTGGTGGTCGGCGTCTCCGAGAAGGCGGGGCACAAGGTGATCGGTTCGGTGGCGGTCCGGCTGGTGAAGGCGGGCCGCTGGCCGGTCACCGTCGTTCCCTAGGCCCGCGTTCGGCGGGGCGGGCCGCCGCTGTTCTCTGGGGCCGCGCACGAGGGTGCGGGCCGCCGCCGTCCGCTGCCGGGAGGTGCGGGCGGCCCCCGGTCGGGCGGCGGGTAGGGTGCGTGACCATGACGGACACGCGGGGCACGCACCCCTCCGAGCCCGCCCACCCGACCGGCAACGACCTGCACCTCGACCTCCCCGCCGCCGGCGGCCGACGAGCCGCGCTGATGGCGGCCCTGCGCGAGGCGATCCGCAGCGGCAGACTCGCCCCCGGCACCCGGCTGCCGCCCTACCGGGCCCTCGCCGCCGACCTCGGCCTCGCCCGCAACACCGCCGCCGAGGCCTACACCGAACTCGTCGCCGAGGGCTGGCTGACCGCCCGTCAGGGATCCGGCACCACCGTCGCCGAACGGGCCGAGCCCGTCCCGCCCGCCCGGGCCCGCCGCCCCTCGCGCCGGCCGGGGCCCGCCCACGACCTGCGCCAGGGCCAGCCGGACGCCGCCTCCTTCCCGCGCGCCGCCTGGCTCGCCGCCGCCCGCCGGGCCCTCACCGCGGCCCCCAACGAGGCCTTCGGGCCCGGAGATCCGCACGGTCGGCGCGAACTGCGCACCGTCCTCGCCGACTACCTCGCCCGCGCCCGGGGAGTGCGCACCGACCCCGACCGGATCGTCGTCTGCTCCGGCTTCGCCCACGCGCTGCGGCTGCTCTTCGACGGCGCCGCGCCCGTCCTGCCGCCAGCCGGGCACGGACCGCTGGCCGTCGAGGCGTACGGACTGGGCTTCCACCGCGGGCTGCTGGCCGCCGCAGGCGTCGCCACCGTCCCGCTGCCGATCGACGAACGCGGCGCCCGCATCGGCGAGTTGGCGAAGCGCCCGGACGTCCGTACGGCCCTGCTCACCCCCGCCCATCAGTTCCCCACCGGCGGCCCGCTGCACCCGGGCCGGCGCGCCGCCGTGGTCGACTGGGCGCGTGGGCGCGGCGGACTGGTGCTGGAGGACGACTACGACGGCGAGTTCCGCTACGACCGCCAGCCGGTCGGCGCCGTCCAGGGGCTCGACCCGGAACGGGTGGTCTACCTCGGCAGCACCAGCAAGAGCCTGACCCCCGCGCTGCGGCTCGGCTGGATGGTGCTGCCCGACCACCTGGTGGACCGGGCGCTCGCCGCCAAGGGTGAACGCGAGGGCTGGGCCAGCGCCCTGGACCAGCTGACCCTCGCCGAGTTCATCGACTCCGGCGGCTACGACCGGCACGTGCGCCGGATGCGCCGCCGCTACCGGGACCGCCGCGACCAGCTGGTGGCCGCGCTCGCCGCCCGAGCCCCGCACGTGGAGGTGTCCGGCATCGCGGCCGGCCTGCACGCGGTGCTGCGCCTGGAGCCGGGCACCGAGCGCTCGGTGCTCAAGGCCGCCGCCTACCGGGGCCTGGCCGTCGACGGGCTCGCCGACTACCGGCACCCGGCGGCCGACGGGGCCGCGATGCCCGCGGCCGACGGCCTGGTGGTCGGCTACGCCACGCCGCCGGACCACGCCTACCCGGCGGCGCTCGGCGCGCTCTGCGACGTCCTGCCGCCGTCCGCCTGAGGGTGGGCCGCCGGGGGCCCGGAGGTGCGGCGAAGCATAGGGCCCCGGGCCCGCCCGCGGGGGCGGAACGAGATCGGCCGGTCCGCGGTGTCCGCCCGCCGCTCCTGCGTCGGTACGGACCCGGGCCGAGGAGGACAACCCCGGCGGTGGCGGCGCCTACGCTCCTTGGTCATGCGCAGAACACCTTTGAGTCGCGCCGCGCTCGCCGCGTGTCCGGCCCTCGCCGCCGGTCTGCTCCTGTCCGCCGCCCCCGCCGCCCGGGCCGCCGACACCCCGCTGCCCCTCACGGCCGTCTCGGACAAGCAGACGACCGTGCGGGGCGGCGAGTTCACGCTCACGCTGACGCTCACCAATCCGTACGACACCCCGATCCAGTTCGTCTACCAGAGCGTCCAGGAGACCTACGGCACCAGCCTGCAGAACGGCCTCAAGTTCACCGCGACCGCCTGCGGGACCCAGACCAACGGGTGCAGCGACAACGTCCACGGCGGCATCGCCCGCTACAACGTGCCGCTCGCCCCGGGCGCCAGCAGCAGCTTCACGGTGACGTACGCCGTCGCGCGCGACTCGGCCTGCGGCCCCGCCACCCGGATCGACTTCTACTCCTACCTGTACTACGAGTACAACAGCGGAGAGTCCTCCAACTCGGGCATCGTCGGAGTCCCCGGCACCCAGGTCGCCTGCTCCTGATCCACCGGCTCCGTCGGCATCCTCCGGTTCCTCGGTCGGTTCCTCGACGCCTCGGCGCCGACGGCACACCGTCGCGGTCGCGCGAGCCTCCCCGGCGCAGGTCCCCGTCGCGTACCCCCCCGTTCACCCGTCAGATGCCGGCTTCCCCCGTGCCGGCATCTGACGGGCCGTCCGCGTTGTGGCGCGTGTGGTCGCCGCGCCGCGCGGATGTCCGTGCCGCCGCCTGGACGGTGTGCCGGGTTGACGTCGGATAGCGGCCTCCGGGGCCGCCGCGCGGGCCGTGGCCGACACGGAAAAGCCTTTGGCGGCACGGGGATCCCGAAGGCGAACGGATGTTCCTCCACTCCTCGGGGCTATGGGGCCGGACCGGGCAAGATTCACCCTATCGGGGGGTAGTCGGCCACCGTGCGGGCCCGGCCGGGCCTTGGTGATCTAGGGTTCCGGATGGGCCGTCGGGAGACGACGGCCGAACTTCGCGCACATCGCCAACGCCCCCACCATCACGCGGATCTGACGGTCCGTTTTGGCATGCGCCCGGGTGGGCCGGTATGTCCGGTATGCCCCTGGGCGCGTGACCCGACCACAGGAATGGAGACCACTGCCGATGACCGTGGACACGAGCCCGGAGGCAGTGCAGGCCAAGCAGCAGAGTCTTGCGACGGCCGCCGCACGGAACCTCGCCACCACGACCAAGTCCGCACCGCAGATGCAGGAGATCACCTCCCGCTGGCTGCTCAAGGTGCTGCCCTGGGTCCAGGCGGCCGGTGGCGCCTACCGCGTCAACCGCCGGCTCACCTACGCCGTCGGCAACGGCGTGGTGGAGTTCATCAAGACCGGCTCCCAGGTCCGGGTGATCCCGGCCGAGCTGGGCGAGCTGGCCCTGCTGCGCGGCTACGAGGACGAGGAGGTCCTCACCGCGCTGGCCGACCGCTGCCAGCAGCGGGACTTCGGCCCCGGTGAGGTGCTCGCCACCCAGGGCGAGGCCGCCGACCGGATCTTCCTGATCGCGCACGGCAAGATCAACAAGATCGGCACCGGCAAGTACGGCGACGACACCGTGGCCGGCGTGGCCGGCGACGGCGACCGGTTCGGCGACGACGCACTGCTGAACCCCGACGCCACCTGGGACTTCACCGCCAAGACCACCACCGCGGGCGTCGCCCTGACCCTCACCCGGGCGGACTTCGCCCGCATCCGGGACAACGCGCCCAGCCTCCAGGAGCACCTCCAGGCGTTCCTGGCCCTGCCGCTCCAGGCGCAGAACGAGCGCGGCGAGGCCGAGATCGCCATGTCGGCCGGTCACAAGGGCGAGTACGAGCTGCCCGGCGCCTTCGTGGACTACGAGCTCAAGCCGCGCGAGTACGAGCTGAGCGTCGCGCAGACCGTCCTCAAGGTGCACACCCGCGTCGCGGACCTGTACAACCAGCCGATGAACCAGACCGAGCACCAGCTGCGGTTGACCATCGAGGCCCTGCGCGAGCGGCAGGAGCACGAGATCGTCAACAACCCGGAGTTCGGCCTGCTCAACAACGCCGACTTCGACCAGCGCATCCAGACCCACTCCGGCCCGCCCACCCCGGACGACCTGGACGAGCTGCTCAACCGCCGTCGTGACCCCGACTACCTGCTCGCCCACCCGCGGACCATCGCCGCGATCGGCCGGGAGTTCAACGCCCGGGGGCTGTACCCCACCCACGTCGACCTCGGCGGGCAGCAGGTGCCGGCCTGGCGCGGGGTGCCGATCCTGCCGTGCAACAAGATCCCGGTCACCGAGCACAACACGAGCTCGATCCTCGTGATCCGTACCGGCGAGGACAACCAGGGCGTCATCGGCCTGCACCAGACCGGCCTCCCGGACGAGTACCAGCCGTCGCTGTCCGTGCGCTTCATGGGCATCGACGAGAAGGCGATCATCTCCTACCTGGTCAGCGCCTACTACTCGGCCGCCATCCTGGTGCCGGACGCGGTCGGCGTGCTGGAGAACGTGGAGATCGCGCACCGTCGCAGCTGAGCGCGCGGAACAGCGGGCGCGGGCCGTAAACGGTCGGCGTGAAGATCGTTTGACCTGATGACGGACGGCCCGCCCCGAGGGCGGGCCGTCCGCCTGACCGTCTTTGATCACTTCTGGTCGTGTGCGATGGAGTTCCTGTCGGGGATTCGACCGAACTCGGCCTTCCAGTCTGTTCTGCCCCGTCCTTCGCGGGCGTCCCGAGAGGTGTGTGGAGCCCATGCCCCAGCGTCGGCAGATCCGCCGGATACCGGCCGGTCGCGGTCGGGGCGCGCTCCCCGGGCGGCGGGTGCGGCTGATCGGTGCGACGGTCGGCGTGGTCGCGGTCTGCGTGCTGGTCGGCGGCGCGTCCGCGTCCGGCACCGGGCACTCCGGCGGGTACCAGCACGGCCCGGCGGCGGACGTCTGTGTGTGCGGCGAGACCGACGTGTCGGTGTCGGCGGGGTCGGACGGGCGGATCGACGTCGGTGTGGACGTGGATGTGGATGTGGACGTCCAGGTCGGGGTCGGCATCGCGCCGAGCTTCGGTCCGGGACACCACACGCTCTGGCCCCCGTACTGGCACCACCCCTGCCACTGGCCTTCGGGCACCCCGTGGCCCACCGGGCACTTCCCCTCGCCTTCGCGTCCGACGTGGCCCAGCGGTCACTTTCCCTCGCCCTCGCCCTCGGCCACGCCGTGGCCCAGTGGGCACTTCCCCTCGCCCACGCTCCCGACCACGGGGTCGGCCGGCCCTGGACAGGGCGGCTCCGGGCATGACGGTGGCGGCCACGAGGGCGACGAGCACGACGGCCACGGCTGGCATCACCACCACCATCATCATCATCACCACCACCCGCATCCCTGCCCGAGTCCCAGCCCGAGTCCGACGCTGTCACCCACGCCCTCTCCGACTCCGACTCCCTCGCCGACCCGGTCGCACACGCCCAGCCCCTCTCCGACCCTGAGCCCGACTCCCTCCCCGACGCCGACCCCCTCTCCGACACCGACGCCGAGCCCGACCTTCTCTCCGACGCCGAGCCCCTCGCCGACTCCTACGCCGACACCGACGCCGAGCCCGACGTCCACGCCGTCGCCGTCGCCGTCGCCGAGCCAGAGTCCGAGCCCGAGTCCGAGTCCGAGTCCGAGCCAGAGTCCGGGTCCGAGTCCGACACCGTCGTCGCCGAGCCCACCGTCGCCCAGTCCGTCGGCCCCCACCCCGTCGCCCGCGCCTCCGGCCTCACCGGGCCCCCCGGCCTCTCCCGCGCCCCCGGTGCCGCCCGCACCCGTACCGCCTCCGGCCCCCGCGCCCGCCCCGGCACCAGGGGCCCCGGCCCCTGCGGCGCCCGCCCCCGGACCGGCGGTGCCCGTTCCCGCGGTGCCCGTTCCGGTTCCGGCCGCCCCCGAGCCGGCGGCCCCGGGGCCGGCCGTGCCCAGCGCGGTGGCCCCCGGCCCCGCGGCCTCGCCGAGCCCGGCGCGCCCGAGCCCGCTGTGGCCGACCCCGTCCGCGCAGCCGACGTTCCACGCCCCCAGGACGAAGCCCCTGACCCTGACCCGGCACCACCAGGGCACCTCGATGACCACCATGCTGCTGGTGATCATGGTCCCCGGCGTGATCGCGGCGGCGGCCCTGCGGCCGGGTCGTGGCGGTCGAGGGCGCGGTGGCCGCGCGGGCCGATCCTGACCCGCCGCGGACGGTACGCCGCCCCCCGCTCACGGCGGGCGGCGAACCGAGTGCCGTTGGATCTCACGTTCCGTCACAAGCCAAGCCAGAGAAGGGAGTTCCCATGTCCGAGTGGGTGGCGGTGGTCATCGCCATGGCGTCGGCCTGTGCCGTCGTGGCGACGGTGGTGCTGCTGAGGCAGCGCCGGCCGATCGGGCCGGAGAGCAGTGAGGAGACCCCGGACGTCATCGAGTACATCACGATGATGATCGGGGTGGTCTACGCGATCGTCCTGGGCCTCGCCATCGCGGGTGTCTGGGAGGCGCGCGGTTCCGCGCAGGACGACCTGTTCCAGGAGGCGCAGTCGCTGCGCGAGGTGAGCGACCGCGCGGTGATCTACCCGGCGGAGTTCCGCGACCAGGTCCGGGCCGACGTGGACGCCTACGTCTCGTACGTGGTGAACACCGAGTGGTCCGTGATGCAGAAGACCGGTCAGATCACGGAGAAGGGCGACGAGCTGCTCCAGAAGCTCCAGAACGACGTGGCCACCCGGTCGCCCGCCTCCGACCTGGAGTCCCAGGGCTACCAGCCGATCAACGACCGGGTCAGCCAGGCCTCCGCCGCCCGCAACGCGCGCGGGCAGAACGCCGGGCCGACGATGCCCGGGGTGGTCTGGTTCGGCCTGATCGGCGGCGCGGTGGTGACCGTCGGCATGCTGTTCGCGCTCCAGATCCGGCGCACGCCGCGGGAGTTGATCCTGGCGCTCTGCTTCAGCGTGCTGATCTCCTTCCTGCTGTTCATGATCTGGGACTTCGACAACCCGTTCTCCCGGACCGTCTCGGTGACCACCCAGCCGTTCCAGGACCTCTTCCCCTCGCTCAACCTCTCCGGCTGAGCCGCCTGAGCCGCCTGAGCCGCCTGAGCCGCCTGAGCCGCCTGAGCCGCCTGAGCCGGCCGAACAGGCTGAACAGGCTGAACCGGTGGGTGAGATCCGGGCAGATGTCTTCGGATAATCTTGCCCGGATCGTCGGGTTCGGCCCCGGCGGACAGAACGAGGGGACCGCCGGCAGTGTCCGACCCGACGCCGGATCGCGGCGCCACCGAGGTCAGCCCCCGCCGCCCGGCCTGCTGCCCGTACACGCCGTCCTGCTCGACCTACGCGGTGCGGGCGCTGCACCGGCACGGCGCGCTGCGCGGGGCCCGGCTGACGGTCGGACGGCTGCTGCGCTGCCGTCCGGGGGCGGGCGGGGCGGATCCGGTGCCGCCGTGCTGAGCGGCGGACGCCCGGACCCGAGGACGCGGACGGCCCGCGCGGAGGTTCCGCGCGGGCCGTCACTCACTGCGTCTCAGTCGACGGGCGTCAGCGAAGGGCGGAGTCCATCGCGTTGAGCATCGTGGCGGAGGCGTCGTCGTTCTCCAGGGAGAAGGCGAACAGCCCGCCCAGGCCCTTGCTCTTGGCGTAGGCGCCGCGGGCCTGGACGGCCTGCGGGGTGTCACCGGTCCAGAAGTTGGTGCCGTCGTAGGCCCAGCTGCTCTCGGTGACCGGGTCCCAGTGGGTCTGCGCCGCGGTCAGGTTGAGCTCCTTCCAGGCGGCCAGGCCGGACTCCTGGCTCAGCGGCTTCTTCGCCGTCGGGCCGGTCGCGCTCTGGTACAGGCCGAAGTTGGAGCCGGCCGGGACGCCGGTCCAGCCGCGCCAGTAGAACGGGATGCCCAGCACGATCTTGTTCGCCGGGAAGCCGCCGGGGATGCCGTACTCGGGCAGACCGGTGGTGTACGCCGCGAGCGTGGTGTCCACGTTGTACTTGCGGGCACCCGGGGTGATCGGCGTGGTCGGGTCCGCCGGGCTGTCGTGCAGCGGGTCCTGGTGGTTGGTCGGGCCGGTGGCGTCCCACGCGCCGTGCATGTCGTAGGACATCACGTCGGCGTAGTCCAGGTAGGCGCCGATCTTGTCGGTCTCCAGCTGGGCGATCTTGTCCTGGCCGCTGGGCAGCGCGGCGCTCAGGATGTAGCGCTTGCCCTGGGCGGCGCCGAGGGTGTCCAGCTGGGTGCGGAACTCCTTGAGCAGCAGGGTGAAGTTCTGCTTGTCGGCGGCGGAGTAGTGGTTGCCGGTGTGGCCGCCGGCCGAGCCCGGGTACTCCCAGTCGAGGTCGATGCCGTCGAAGAGGCCGGCCGCCGAGGCCTGGCCGCCGGAGGCGTCACCGGCGACACCGGTCGGCAGGTTCCCCTTGAGGAACATGTCGACGCAGGAGGAGACGAAGGCCTTCCGGGAGGAGTCGGTGGCGGCCGCGTCGGAGAAGTACTTGGAGTACGTCCAGCCGCCGATCGAGATGGTGTACCGCAGGTTCGGGTACTTGGCCTTCAGCTGCCGCAGCTGGTTGAAGTTGCCCTTGAGCGGCTGCTCCCAGGTGTCGCTGGTGCCGTCCACGCTGGTGGCGCCGCTGTAGTCGGCCTGGTAGTCGGCGTAGGCGTCGCCCGCGCCGTCACCGGCGTTCGGGTTGGACTCGTTGGCCGAGTCGGAGGCCTTCACCGTCTGGAAGCAGGTGAACTTGGTGGGGTCGATGTTGGCGAACGCGTAGTGCACCACGTCCAGCTTGCCCGCGGCGCCGCTGGTGTCGACGTTCTTGGCGTTGTACGCGTTCTCGTAGACGCCCCACTGGTCGAAGTACGCCGAGCGGACCGGCTGCTGCTGCGCGGGGGCGGCGGAGGTCGCGGTGGACACCGGCGCCGACTGGGCGGAGGCATGGCTGCCGGAGTAGCCCTGGACGCTGAAGGTGTAGCTCTTGCCCGGCAGCAGCGAGCTGACCGTGACCGAGGTGCCCATCGAGGTGGCGACCAGCTGGCCGTTGGACCACACCTTGTAGGCGACCACGCCGTCACCGCTGGTCAGCGTGGCCGGCTGCCAGGTGAGCACCACCGCGTTGGAGGTGGTCCTGGTGACCGCGAAGCCGGTCGGGGTGGTGACCTTGCCGTCCCCGGCCGGGCCGCTCGCGGTGGCCGTCGGCGTCGGGGTGGGGGAGGTGGGGGTGCCGCTCGGGGTGGGGCTGTTGGTCGGGGTGGGGCTGTTCGTCGGCGACGGGCTGTTGGTCGGCGACGGGCTGTTGGTGGGGCTGGGGCTGTTGGTCGGCGTCGGGCTGCTGGTCTGGGTGGGGCCGGCCGGACCGGTCAGCGTGAGGTCGTCCGCGTAGTACGTGCCGGTGCCGTACCAGCCGTGGGTGAAGACGGTGACGGAGTTCGTGGTGGCACCGGTGGTGAAGGTGGTGCTCAGCTGGTTCCAGCCGGTCCCGCCCGGCGACCAGGCCGAGGAGTTCACGCCGGTGCCGGTGGCGCCCAGGTAGACGTAGCTGCCCTGGACGAAGCCGGACAGGGTGTACGTGGTGTTCGGCTGGACGGCGACCGTCTGCTGGCACTGCGCGGTGTCGGAGGCCGAGGCGGCGCCGCTGAGCGCGCGGGTCCCGCCGTGCACCGGGGTGGTGACGACCGAGCCGTTGGAGCAGGTCCAGCCGGCCAGGGTGCCGGTTTCGAAGTCGCCGTTGGTCAGCAGGTTGACCGGGGCGGCCGAGGCGGAGCCGAAGGTCAGGGCGATCGCGGCGCCGCTGGTGGTCAGGGTGGCGGCCAGCGCCAGCGCGGTGGCCCTTCTGCGATGGGCGGCCCGGCGGCCGGTGCGCTCCCCGTCGGGGTGGGCTGACTGTGCGGGCAGGACACGGTCGTGCATGCGGTGGATCCTCCGGATGTGTGGGGGTTTCCGGCGGTGCTGCGGCCCGGGCGGGCCTGGGGAGCCGGCCCGGGCGCGGTGGGGGCGCGCGGGCTGGTGACGCATGGGACGGGCGGTGCACGGGCATGACGGGTGGTCGACCCGTGCACGTCACGACTGAACAGATTGGACTGGACCAATATCCGCCGTCAAGGGTGTCCGCCCGCTGGGACGTTCCCGGCCGCGGGAGCGTCGGCCCGGTAGGTTGACCGTACGAGCAGGCCCGTCGAACGGAGGAGGCGCGATGGACAGCCAGGACTGGGACGACCGCTACGCCGCGAGCGAGCTGGTGTGGGGCGCGGCGCCCAACCGGTGGGTGGTCCGTGAACTGACCGGCCACACTCCCGGGCACGCCCTCGACCTGGCCGCGGGAGAGGGCCGCAACGCCATCTGGCTGGCCGCCCAGGGCTGGGAGGTCACCGGCCTGGACTTCTCCGCCGTCGCGCTGGAACGCGCCGAACGGCTCACCGCGGACCTGCCCGACGAGGTCGCCGACCGGCTCACCTGGCGCCACGGCGACGCCCGCACCATCGAGGCCGCGGCCGGGTACGACCTCGTCCTGGTCGCCTACCTCCAGCTGCCCGCCGCGGACCGCCGGGCCGCGCTGCGCCGTGCCGCCGACGCGCTGGCCCCCGGCGGCACCCTGCTGGTCGTCGGGCACGACCTGAGCAACCTCACCGAGGGTGCCGGCGGCCCGCAGGACCCGGCCGTGCTGTTCACACCGGAGGACGTCCTGGCCGACCTCGCCGACCTCGGGCTGCGGATCGTGCGCGCCGAGCGGGTGCGCCGCACGGTCGGTGGCGAGCCCGGGCACCGGGCCGGTGAGGCCGGCGGGGTCGGAGAGCCCGGCGGGGCCGGCGGGGTCGCGGCGGGTGCCCGGGTCGCGGTGGACGCACTGGTGCGGCTGGAGCGGAGCCCCGACTGACGGACCCGGCCGGTCGGCGGGGCCCGGGTGCCACCGGAGGCGCGGCGGCCCCTGCCGACTGGCGGGTCCCGATCGGCCCGGCGGCGTACGACAGTTGATGGAGCGTCAACTAGCTTGTGGGCATGAGGAATCGCGTGCTCGCGTCGGTCGCGGTCGGCGCCGTCCTGCTGCTGGCCGGGTGTAGTGGCTCGGACTCGGATCCGGGCTCCGGTTCGGGCTCCGGTTCGAGTTCGGGCGCGGGCTCCGGACCCGCCGTCGAGGAGCGGCCCGGGCCCGGGCCTTCCGGTGTCGAGCGCCGCGCCGACGGCGCCCAACTGCTCTACCGGGCCGGGGGCGGCCGAAGCGCCCAGAACCCGGCCTTCGCCCCGGACGGCCGCTCGGTGCTGCTGACCGAGTTCAGCGGGGGCTACAACAAGGGCGCCGCCGCCCTCGGCATCCTGCCGTCGGACGGCGGCGCACCCCGTACGGTGCTGGCCGACCCGGACCGGGCGGCCGTCAACCTCCCCGGCGCCAGCTGGAACGCCGCCGCCGACGCCTTCGCCTTCGCCACCGACCGGGAGTCCGGCCACGACGAGGTCTGGCTGATGAGGCCGGGCGGCACCCCCGAGCGGGTGACCAGCCACGCCGACGGCAGCGGCTACAGCGAACCGAGCTTCTCCCCGGACGGCGAGTGGATCGTCTTCCAGCGGAGCTGGGAGCCGGAGCGGGCCGCCGCCGGGCAGGACGACACGGCCGAGCAGGACTCCCTCTGGAAGGTCCGCCGGGGCGGCGGCGCCCCCGTCCCGCTGGTGGACGGCCGGGGCACCGGCACGGACAACCGGCAGCCCAACTGGTCCCCGAAGGGTGACCGGATCGTCTTCCAGCGGCGCGGTGCGGGCCGCGAGGACTGGTCGCTGTGGACGGTGGGCGCGGACGGCCGCGGACTGCGGCAGGTCACCGACGTGCCGGGCGAGCACACCGACCCGAGCTGGTCCCCGGACGGCCGCTACCTGGTCTTCTCCTCCAATCTGGGCGACCTGCCGAACGCCCAGCTCTTCGTGGTGTCGGCGGACGGCGGCCCTCCCGTCCGGGTGACCCGCGACGACACCGCCTACGACGGTGCGCCGAGCTGGTCCCCGGACGGGAAGTGGATCGCCTTCGAGTCCGCCCCGGGCGGCGAGGCCAACCCCGCCGCCCTCTGGCGCATCCCCGCGCCGGCGCGCTAGAGCCCGTCCGGGCCTAGGCCACGGTGATCGTGACCACCGAGTACTGGGCGACGGTCAGCGGCACACTGACCGTCGCGCCGGTGACGGTGTACGGGACGGCCTTGGGCGCCGGGTCGGTGCCGTCGGGACCGGCGACGGTGACGGCGGTGACGCTCGCACCGGCCGGGAGCGCGTAGGAGAGCGTGCAGTTGGCGGGGCTGCTGTGGAACGCCGCCGGGGTGTCCCCGAAGTTGCTGAAGTTCACCAGGTGGACGACGGTGTCGGCGCCGAGCCGCCGGGCGTCCAGGAAGATCCGCCGGTCACCGGCCAGGGTGACGGCCGGCGGGGCGGACTGCCGGACGGCGGCGAGCAGTTGGTCCGCCGAGGCCTGGTCGGTCCTGGTCAGGTAGCTCAGCCCGGGCAGGGCCTTGACGTACCAGCAGCTGCCGCTGCCGAAGGAGTTCTGCCGGGTGGCGGGCAGCGGGTCGGCCTTGCGCAGGCCGAGCACGTCGGAGAGTGCGAACTCGGCGCGCTGGCCGCCCAGTTCGTCCAGTGCGGTGGGAGCCGGGCCGGTGATCACGATCGTTCCGCCGGCCGAGACGAAGCCGCGCAGCAGCGCCGCCTCGGTGTCCGAGACCGCCTGGAGGTTGGGCAGCAGCAGCACCTTGAACCGGGCCAGGTCGTCGGCGGTCAGGCCCGGGCTGGGCACCGTGTCGAACGGGACGTGGGCGTAGACCAGTGCCTTCACGGCGCCCCGGAACTCGCCGAGCCAGGGGAGCGAGGCGCAGCTCATCTGCGGGTCGTTGCCGCCCCACCAGTCGGCGACCCCGGCAGGGGCGTTGGCGTTGACGTACATCCCGTTGCCCTCGCCGGGCGACACGTAGTCCCGGGACGGCGCCGAGTGGTAGACGCCGACCTGGGCGATCGAGACCGGGTCGTAGAGCTTGGCCTGGTTGACGCGCACGAAGCGGTACATCCGGGTGCGCATCGCGGCGTCCACGGTGTCGTTCTTGAACGGGGTCTTCACCTCGTACGGGTTGCAGCCGGCCGCGATCAGCTGGGACATCACCAGCGAGGCGTCGTCGGCCTGCCAGCCGTAGGAGAACGCCCAGGCCGGCTTGGTGCCGCTGGCGGCGCGGGCGTACTTGTACATCGAGATCAGACAGGTCCAGTCGGAGGCGGTGGCGTGCCGCATGCCGTCGTAGTTGCCGAGGATGTCCACCTCCCAGACCTGGCTGACGGCGCCGGGGGCCTGGCGCAGGTAGCCGCCGTCCAGGCCGATCGAGGTGGCGTAGCGGTAGTCCATCGAGACGGTCTCGACGAAGGTGACCAGGTCGGGGTTGACCGAGCGGCCCGCGGCCGCGATGTCCAGCTGGAACCCGAGCAGGTTGCGGTGGCGCCACTCGACGTAGCGGCGGAAGACCGGGTCGGCGTAGTTCGCGGCCTTGGGCAGGTCCAGGCCGGTGTCGGCCTTGAACGCGGCCGTGCCCCAGGTGGAGGCGTCGCACCAGGAGAGCACGCCGTCGAAGTAGATCGGGACGTCCGGCCAGATGCCGTCCACGCCGGTCGCGGCCACGCCCTTGATCCGCTTGAGGTAGTAGTCCCGCCAGGGCGAGTTGGGGCTGAGCCAGACGCTCTCGTCGCCCGGGTCGACCCAGACGACCACGCTGCCGTAGAACACGTTGGGCTTTCCGGCGAGGTCGCGCTGGACCCAGTTCTTGCCCTGGTCGTTCTTGTAGAAGGAGCGGCCCTTCTCTCCGCCGGGGGAGATCAGCTCCAGCGACGGGTAGTACATGACGACCTTGAGGCCGGCGGCGTGGGCGAGGCCGGTGAACTGCTTCACCTCGGCCATGTGGGCGGCGAACTCGGCGTCGGTGAGCCAGTTGGACAGCAGTGTGTCCAGCTCGATGACGCTGACCTCCTGCGCCTTGAGGGCGTCCACGTAACCCTGCATGTCGGCGGGCTCGTTGAAGGTGCCGTCGGCGATGCGGGCGTAGCGGGCCCAGTCCGGCCAGGTCTGGGCGGCCGCGGTGGGGCCGGTGGTGCGCAGTGCGGCGCGGTGGGTGTCGGGCCAGATGCCGTCGAACTCCGCGGTGCCGAACTCGTGGCCCGGCGCCGTGGCGGCCCAGGCCGTGCCGCCGGGCAGGAGCCGGACGGTGGCCAGGGCGCCCCCCACGCCGAGGCCGGCCCGGAGCAGGCGGCGGCGGTTGAGGCGGGAGCCTTCGGACCCTCGTGGTGTCGGGTGCCGGTCGTTTCCTTCGTGCTGTTCGGTTCCTTCGTGCTGCTCGGGCATGGTGGTCCCCCCAGCGTGAGCGGGCCGGTGCGGGTGGGTCCGGCCCGGGAACGGTCGTGAGCACTGCGGGCGGTGCGGAGGCCGGGCGCCGTCGGTGTCGGCGTGCCCCGGGGCGGCGACCTCGGGCCGACCCTAGACGGTGCGCCGCCCCGCCGGTCCGGTCCCGGTCCGCGGCTACGCCAGACGTCGGACCGCCGGTTCCATCAGTGTGCGGACCGTTGTCGGGGTGAGGTTCGGGGGAGTACGGGGTAGGGGTGCCGACAGGACACCGTTGATGATCATAAATTCTCTACAGTGCTGTAGATTCGCGGCACGGGCGGTGGCAGAACGAGGAGGACGCGATGAGCGTTTCGCTGGCCAAGGGGCAGAAGATCAGCCTGGAGAAGCCGGGCGGCGGGCAGTTGAGCCTGGTCCGGATGGGCCTCGGCTGGAAGGCGGCCGAGCGCAAGGGCTTCCTCGCCAAGCTGCTGTCCGCAGGCCGGGAGATCGACCTGGACGCCTCGGCGGTGCTGTTCTCCCAGGGGCGACCGGTGGACGTGGTGTTCTTCCAGCACCTCAACAGCAACGACGGCTCGGTGCGGCACAGCGGGGACAACCTGGTCGGCGGCGCGGGCGACGCGACGGACGACGAGTCGATCACGGTCGACCTGACCACCGTCTCCGCCACGGTCGATCAGATCGTCTTCACCGTCAACTCCTTCACCGGGCAGACCTTCCAGGAGGTCGAGGCGGCCTTCTGTCGGCTCGTGGACGAGACCACCGGCATCGAGCTGGCCCGCTACACGCTCACCGGCGGCGGTCCGTACACCGCGCAGATCATGGCCAAGGTGCAGCGCACGGCGGGCGGTTGGCAGATGACGGCGATCGGCCAGCCGGCCGGCGGGCGGACCTTCCAGGACCTGATGCCGGAGCTGGTCAAGTACCTCTGATCCCACGCGGCGCCGTCAGGCGTCCGTGAACGCCGGCAGGGGCGCGGTCCCGGGTGCGGGACCGCGCCCCAGTGGTGACATAGTAGGCGCCGCCGACCGGGAGAGCGCCGC
>NZ_JBHTWX010000107.1:29219-31842 GCF_042792155.1 Kitasatospora sp. NPDC056651
CTCACTTCCCTGTCCGTGTGGCGGGTGTTGTAATTTAACCTCTCACCCCCGGGGGCGCGGTCGGGCTTCCTCGCCGGGGGGGGGGGGGGGGGGGGGGGGGGGGCCCCCCCGCCCCTGTGGTCACTTCGTCGGCGCGGCCGACGGCGAGAGCGCGGCGCTGGGGGTGGTGCTGGGCGCGCCGCTCGGGGTGCCCGTGGCGGTCGCGGTCGCGGTCGCGGTGGGGGTGGGGCAGCCCGGGGCGGGCGTCTCCGTCGGGGTGCCGCTGGGCGCGGCGGTCGGGGACGGGGAGCCCGTCGGGGACGGCGTCCCGGTGGGTGTGGCCGTGGCCGTCGGGTCCGGGCAGCCCGTGGGTGTGCCGGTCGGGGTGCCGGTGGGCGTCCCGGTCGGGGTGCCGCTCGGGTGCGCCGTCGGGGAGGTGCTGCCGCCCGGGGTGGTCGTCGGCGTCGCGGACGGGGAGGTGGTGCCGCCGGGCGTGGGCGTGCCGCCCGGGGTGGTGGTCGGCTGGGCGCTCGGCGACTGGCCCGGGGTGGGCGTGACCGGGACCGTCGGCTGCGGCTCCGTGCCGGGCGTGCCGCCGGTGCCCGGGGTCGACCCGCCGGCGGGAGGCTGCGGGCCGGGCGGGACCAGGGGCCCCGGGCGGTTCGGCACCGTGGTGACCGTGCCGCTGCCGTAGTGCGCCATCCAGTTGCGCACCGTCCGCAGGTACTCGCCGGAGTTGTTGTAGCTGAGGATGGCCCGGTCGAGCTGCGCCGGGTCGGAGAGGTCGCGGCCGCCCGCGCACAGGTAGCGGCCGGCGGTCTCGGCGGCGTCGAAGATGTTGTTCGGGTCGGCCTTGCCGTCGCCGTTGGCGTCCACGCCCCAGGAGGCCCAGGTGGACTGGATGAACTGCATCGGCCCGACGGCGCGGTCCCAGCGGGCGTCGCCGGAGTAGCGGCCGCCGTCGGTGGCGGGTATCGCGGCGAAGCCGTTGCCGTCCAGCAGCGGGCCGAGGATCGGCGTCAGGGTGGTGCCGGCCGCGTCCACCTGGCCGCCGTTGGCCTGGCCGGACTCGACCTGGCCGATCGCGGCCAGCAGCTGCCAGGGCAGGTGGCAGCCCGGCGAGCGCTGCGCCAGCGAGGCCTCGGCCTGGCGGTAGGCGGCGAACACGGTGGCGGGCAGCGCGGGACCGCCGGCCGTGAACGGGCCCGCCGAGGGCAGGCCGGGCAGTGCGCCGGGCGGCTGCGGGAGCTGGACGGTGCCGCCGCCGTCGGCGGGGGCGCCGGTGGCCGGGGCGCCGGTCGGACCGTCACCGCCCGGCAGGAAGCGGCCCGCGCTCTGGTCGGCGGCGCCGTTCGTGGGGCCGACGTCGGCGGCCGCGACCGGGGCGAGTCCGATGCCCGTCACCTGAGAGCCGGTCAGGGCGGCCAGCGCGGCGAAGGCCGCCGCCGTCCCCGTGACCCGCTTGCCGATCCGGAGCTTCCGTCCGCCTTCGGTCTTGCCGATCCGCACCGTCATCCGCATACCCCTCCCCGTCGCCGTCCGGATCCTCCCGGAACGGTTGAGTTGCCGTCATCGTGCCCGCCCCGTGATGAGGACGGGACCCCCGCCGGGACGATTAGTATCACGACGATCTGACAGGGACAGGGTGACCGAGAGGCGGACCGGGGCCCTCCTAGGGGTTAACTCGGCACCTCAGTAGGGGTGGGCCCGGGCGCCCTGCCGTGCCCGGGCCCTGCGGCCGCCGCTTCCCCCGTTCGCCGTGGCGGTCAACTCGCCTGCCGGAGCGGCATGTTGACCGGTATCGCCGGTGGTGGGACGGGCGCTCGCGGGCGCCGTACCGGCGGTTCGGAGCGCGGGGGTGGTGCGTGCGCGGTGTTTCGGGCTCCCGGCGCCGCCTGCCGCCGGACCCCGCTGACCTGCCGGAACGTCGGACGCCGGGCTCGACGCCCCCTAGCAGGACGGGCCCCCGGGCGCCAGGGGGCGGGCCCGACTCGGCCCTGGACGGGTGACGTTCTGGTGAAAGTGGGCATGCCAGGAATCACCGCCCGGCATGCTGTGCCGCGTGATGATGCGGATGGAGGTCCAGACCGTGAGCGCGAACCTGCCGGAGACCCTCGCCGAGGGAACGGTGGTCCTGCCGGCCCCCCCTCGGGTGGTGGACGACCTGGCCCGTGACCTGACCCAGGCCGCCGCGGCCGTCCGGGCGGTGTCGCGCAGCTTCCGCTCCGACACGGACGTCGCGGTCGCCGCGTACACCGCGGTGGTGTGCACCGGGCGGTCGGCCGCCCGGGCCCTGGAGGAGGCCGCGGCCTGGTGCCGGCAGGCCCCCGAGGCGGAGGTGCACTCGCTGGCCTGGGCGCGGGTGCCGGGGCACCGGGAGGGCGTCCACGAGTACCGCGTCACCATCGCCGTCAGCTTCCCCGACGCCGAGACCGGCGAGTACCTGGGGGACACCCACCACGCCCACCGCTGAAGTCGTATCATCACCCCCATGGTTGAGGGGGGTACGAACGACGTGGTGCGGGGTCCGGGAACCGGTCCGAGCGGCCCGGAGGCCGGGGCGGACACCGGCGGCCCGCGGGGCACCATCCTGATCGAGCTGGTGCGCGCCCGCGAGTACCTGGCGCAGGAGGACGCGGCGATG
>NZ_JBHTWX010000108.1:0-31523 GCF_042792155.1 Kitasatospora sp. NPDC056651
GGGGCAGTCGGTCGACTGCCCGCCCCGGCTTCTTGTCCATGGGGCTCAGGACTCCGGTGTGGACCGCTTGCGCCGGCTCAGGACCCGCCGCCCGGGTGCCAGGACCGTCTCGGCCGCCCGGCCGAGCCCGTCGGAGACGGCCGCCCGGGCCGCCCGCACCGCGTCGGAGATCCGCCACCACAGCTGCGCCGAGGACGGCGGCAGCAGCAGCGCCCTGGTCCGTCCGGTCCGGTTGGCGGTCGCCCGCAGCCCGCGCCGCACGGTGCGGACGTCGGCGGCCAGCGGCTCCGCGGTGAGCTGCCCGGGCGGGGCGTAGAGCACCCGCTCGGTGGCCAGGGCCAGCCGGCCGGTGGCCGCCGCGGAGTCGGCGTCCAGCTTCGCCTCCTCGGTGATCCGGCGGGCCGTCGAGCGCGGTGTACGTGACTCGTCCGGGGGAATTCCGAGGTCCCAGGCGGAGTCGATCAGCTCGTCCCAGGCGGCCAGCACCTGGGCGTCGGTCAGCTCCGCCGGACCGCCTCCGCCGGGCCCCCGACGGCCGCCGGCGCCCAGCCGGCGACGGCGGACGGCGGTGCGCCAGATCATCGGGGCGAGCAGCAGTGCGATCAGCCCGAGCACCGCGGCGAGGGTGCCGAGCACCTGGCCGGAGAGCAGCCAGGACTTCTCGGTGGCCCGGTCGGCGGCCTTGCTCTGGGGGCCGCACTCGCCCAGCTGGCGCTGCTTGGGGGTGCAGTCCGTGCTGGTGGTCGGCGCCGGGGCGGCCGAGGCGGTCAGCGGGGCGGAGGTCGCCTGCTGGGTGGGCGCGGTGGTCGGGGCGCCGGCCGTGTCGGCGTAGTGGGCCGGGACGCCGCGGCTCGGGGTCGGCTCGAAGCGCATCCAGCCGTAGCCCGCGAAGTACAGCTCCGGCCAGGCGTGGTACATCCGGCCGGTCACCGAGTAGACGTTGCCGCCCTTGCTGTCGCCGGGGGTGAAGCCGACGGCCACCCGGGCCGGGATCTTCAGGGTCCGGGCCATCGCCGCCATGGTGGAGGCGAAGTGCACGCAGAAGCCGCGGCGGTCGCGCAGGAAGACGGAGATGGCGTTGCTGCCGGTACCGCCGTTGACCGTGGTGTCGTACGTGAAGTCGGGCCCGGTGAACCACTTGACCAACGCCGTGGCCCGGTCGAAGTCGTTGCTCGCACCGGCGGTGAGGTTCTTGGCCTGGGCGGCGACCTCCGCCGGCAGGTCGGTCGGCAGGGCGGTGTAGTGCTCCCTGATGTCCTGCGGCGCGGCGCCGACGGTGCGCAGCTCGGTGGCGGAGGGCCGTACGTTCAGGGCGCTGACCTGGTAGTGCAGGCCGCGGATCGCCTTGTCGTTGGCCGGCAGGACGGTCCGGGTGAACGGGTCGAGCTTCCAGTCGGAGCGGTTGGGGACCTGGACGGAGGTGGCCGGGTAGGGCATCGGCAGCCAGCTGGCCTGGAGCCGGTCGCTGACCTGGAAGTCGCCCTCGATCCGGGGGAAGTCGGACTTGCGCAGGCCCTCCGGGTTGGGCAGCGACACCGGGAGGTCGCTGACCGCGGTGCTGCCGAGCTTCCAGTTGGTGCCGTCGAACTGGTCGAGCGAACCGGTCCGCAGGTAGGTCTCCTCGGCCAGCTCGCTGGTCATGCTGTACGTGAGCAGCTCCGCGTTGGTGGGCTTGACGATCGCGGCCTCCAGGCTGACCAGCGGGTCCAGGCTGGTCGTCACGCCCCCGCCGGAGCCCTTGCCGCCCGATCCGCCGGAGCCGGAACGCAGCAGCCCGGCGTCCCAGTGCGGCAGGACCACCGGCAGCAGCAGCGCCGCGGCCAGGGCCAGCACGCCGACCTGCCGGCCGCCCGGGCTGACCCGGCCGGACTCCGCCGAGTCCCGGGTGCCGCCGTAGAACACCCGGCCCCAGCGGGAGACCCGGTCCTGGCCCTCGGCGAACAGCAGCAGCAGGTAGCCGGCCGAGGCGACGGCGAACCAGACCCAGCTGCCGTGCTCCCCGGCCAGGCCGTTGCCGACCGAGTACAGCGCCAGCAGCGGCAGCCCGGCCAGCGCCGAACGCCGGTAGGTCACCGCGACGGTGTCCACCGCGATGGCGATCAGGCCGACCGCGGAGACCAGGATCAGCCGCAGACCGGCGGTGGGCGGAGCGGGGATGGCGTACTGCTGGATGTCGTCCACCCCGGCGGCGAAGACCTGGTCCAGCACCCGCATCGTGGACGGCCCGGGCAGCACCCCGCCGGCGCCGGCGAAGCCGAGCAGCATCAGCAGGAGCAGCACCAGCAGCTGCCCGACCGGCACCGTCCAGCGGTGCAGCGGGGAGCGGCGCAGGCCCGCGCCGACCGCCGCGAGCACGACGATCACCAGCAGGGCGTGGGTGAGCCAGCCGCGGGTGGTGAGCAGCGGCATCATGCACAGCGCGGCGAGCGTGGTGGCCAGCGCCGAGTACACGGTCAGTTTTGCCCGGGTGGTCACGCGCCGGCCTCTTCTCGGTAGGGGGCGGTGGTCTTGCCGCCGCCGTCGGCGGCGCGCCACAGGTCCGGGAGGGAGTCCCCGGCGCGCACCGGGATCACCGTCCAGCCGGACTCGCGCAGCTGCTGGACCCGGGCCCGGAACTCCTCGCCGCCGGTGTTCGGGGCGAGCATCCGCAGGCCCGCCCAGGTGCCGGAGTCCAGCAGGAAGGCGACCGCCCCGCCGGTGCGGCCGCGCAGCCGGCCCAGCCGGGCGGTCTGGGTTTCGTCCAGCTCGCCGAGGACGGCGACCAGCAGGCCCTCGCCGCCGGAGCGCAGCGGGTCCTCGGCGCGGGAGAGGGTGCCGCCGTCGGACAGGTCGGCGACCGCGAGGGCGTCCAGGATCAGCCCGGAGGAGTCGGCGGCGGTGCCGTGGCTGCCGCCCGCGCCCGGGGCGGGCGCGGTCTGGCCGGCGTCGGTGAGCAGCCGGGTCTGGTAGCCGCGCTCCAGCAGGTGCACGGTGACGGAGGCGGCGCAGCTGACCGCCCACTCGAAGGAGGAGGCGGGGCCGCTGCCCCGGTGGGCGATCTCCCGGGTGTCCAGCAGGACGGTGGCCCGGGCCTGCTGCGGCTGCTCCTCGCGACGCACCATCAGTTCGCCGTACCGGGCGGTGGAGCGCCAGTGCACCCGGCGCAGGTCGTCGCCGGGCCGGTACTCGCGCAGGATCACGTCGTCGTCGCCGGCCAGCGCCAGGGTGCGGCTGTGGCTCTCGCCCTGACCGATCCACTCGCCGCTGAGCCGTACCGCCGGCAGCGCCTGGACCTGGGGGACCACGGTGAGGACGTCGGCGGCGGTGAAGGCGCGGGCCACCTCGCACATCCCGAACGGGTCGGACAGCCGCAGCTGGAGCGGCCCGAGCGGGTAGCGGCCGCGCAGGTCGGAGCGGACCCGGTAGGAGACCTCGCGGTGGCCGCGCGGCTCGACCCGGTCCAGGACGAACCGCGGGCGCGGCCCGAGCACGTACGGGACCTTGTCCTCCAGCAGCAGCACCCCGGTGGGCACCCGGGAGACGTTGTCGACCCGCAGGTGGACCCGGGCCTCCTGGCCGGCGATCGCCCGGCGCGGGCTGAGCCGGCGTCCGCTGGCCACCCGGTAGCGGGTGTTGGCGACCACCACGACGGCGGCCAGCGGCAGCGCGGCCAGCAGGACGCCGACGCGCAGCAGGGCGTTCTGGTCGAGCAGGTAGGAGCAGACCACCGCGGTGACCCCGGCGGCGAGGAAGGACCGCCCCCGGGTGGTGAGGCCGCGGAACCCCGCCCGCAGCCCCGATGCCGAGTCGGACTGGGCCACCTCAGCCCCTCCGGACGGCCGGGCCGCCCTGCGGGCGCGGCAGCGGCAGCCGGGCGACCAGCTCGGTCACGATCTGCTCGGAGGTCCGGCGGCTGAGCTGGGTCTCGGCGGTCGGCATCAGACGGTGCGCCAGGACCGGGACGGCGAGGCGCTGGATGTCGTCCGGGGTGACGTAGTCGCGCCCGTCCAGCGCGGCGGCGGCGCGGGCGGCCCGGACCAGGTGCAGGGTGGCGCGCGGCGAGGCGCCCAGGCGCAGCTCGGGGCTGGTGCGGGTGGCACCGACGAGGTCGACGGCGTAGCGGCGGACCGGGTCGGCGATGTGCACGGTGCGGACCAGGTCGATCAGCTTGAGGATGTCGGAGGCGTGCGCGACCGGCTGGAGGTCCTCCAGCGGGCTGGCGCCGGCGTGCACGTCCAGCATCGCGAGCTCGGCCTCGGGGCTGGGGTAGCCGATCGAGATCCGGGCCATGAAGCGGTCGCGCTGGGCCTCCGGCAGCGGGTAGGTGCCCTCCATCTCGACCGGGTTCTGGGTGGCCACGACCATGAACGGCGAGGGCAGTTCGTAGCTGGTGCCGTCGATGGTGACCTGGCGCTCCTCCATGGACTCCAGCAGCGCGGACTGGGTCTTGGGCGAGGCGCGGTTGATCTCGTCGCCGACCACGACCTGGGCGAAGATCGCGCCCGGGCGGAACTCGAAGTCGTGCTGCTGCTGGTCGTAGATGTTGGTGCCGGTCACGTCCGAGGGCAGCAGGTCGGGGGTGAACTGGATACGGCGCACGGTGCAGTCGAGGGAGCGGGCGAGCGCCTTGGCCAGCATGGTCTTGCCGACGCCGGGAACGTCCTCCAGCAGCAGGTGGCCCTCGGCGAGCAGGACGGTCAGGGCGATCCGGACGGCCTCGGGCTTGCCCTCGATCACACTCTCCACGTTGGCGCGGACGCGGTCGACGACCGCGGCGAGCTCGGGCAGCCCGACCTGCTGGAACCGGTGCGCCCTCTGCTGCTCGCCCCCCGCAGGACTGCCGATCTCGGCCTGGTCGTTGTAGCTCGTCACCCGTTTACGCTCCCTGGCACCCTGTGCCCGCCCCGTCCCGAGGCCGGACCCCACCCCATGCTTGACGCGGCCGTCCCGGGGACGGTTCCGCACGGGGATCCGGCGCCGGGAGGGTGGCCTGCGGCCTGGCCGCCCCAGGTGGTTCGGGGTCCGACCGGCAGCCGCATTCTCCCCTGAGGGATGACCAGAAGTCACCATCGGTGTTGTCCGAATGCCCGGACGCCCGGACGCCGTTGGCCGGGCCGGGCGGGGGCGGACGACTCAGTCGATCTCGCGCAGCAGGCCGGTGTGGACGTCGAAGACGAAGCCCCGGACGTCGTCGGTGTGGAGCAGGAAGGGAGAGGTGCGGACGCGCTGCATGGACTGGCGGACGTCGCCGTCCAGGTCGACGAAGGCCTCCACCGCCCACTGCGGGCGCTGGCCGACCTCCAGTTCCAGTTCGCGGCGGAAGTCCTCGGTGAGCCCGAGCAGGCCACAGCCGGTGTGGTGGATCAGCGCGATCGACCGGGTGCCGAGGGCGCGCTGGCTGATGGTCAGGGAGCGGATGGTGTCGTCGGTGACGACGCCTCCGGCGTTGCGGATGACGTGGGCGTCGCCGAGTTCGAGGCCGAGTGCCGCGAACAGGTCCAGGCGGGCGTCCATGCAGGCCACCACGGCGATCTTCTGCACCGGGCGGGCGTCCATGCCGCCGTCCTGGAAGGTCACCGCGTAGGTGCGGTTGGCCGTGACGAAACGGTCGATGACGGTGGGTCTGGGAGGTGCGGCAGCGGCGGTCGGCGAGGGCCGGTCGGGAGTCACTGTCATGGGGGCGACGTTAGTGCGGATCGGGTCCCCGCGGTGGAGCGGGGAGCTACAGAACGGGGCGCCGGGATCGGGAGCATGACGACAACGGGAGGGGTCCGCCCGGGCCGGCCCGCGGCGGGCCGCACGCGGTGGCGGGCAGGGGGCGCGCGCCCGCCGCCGAAGGCCCCCGGTACGTACCGTCCTACGGTCGGCCCGACGGCCGCGACCTGCGGTGATCCGTACCGCCGCCCGGGTGGTGCGCCGGAGCGGGCCATTGACTGGCGGGGTCCGCGCGATAGAGTTCGTGGCGCAGTGGAGCACACCCGCCGGGGCCCGTCAACGGGGCCTTTCCCGGCCGGTGCGGCCGGTCGACGCGGCCCGTGGCCTCCACCCGCTCCGTGCCCACCTGGCGCACCTTCCCCGGCGCCGGGCGGTCACGACCTTCCCCTTGAGCGGGCGGGGACCACGGGCCGCTTCGTCGTGCCGGGGCACGGTGGGCGAGAATGGTCGCAGCTCCCGGACGTCGGGCTGCTCCGCACCGAGGAAGGGCGCCACCGCGCATGACCACCAACGAACCGGGCCCCAAGCACGTTCCGGTGATGCTCCAGCGGTGCATGGACGCGCTGGCCCCGGCGATCTCGCGGCCGGGTGCCGTGGTGGTGGACGCCACCCTCGGCCTCGGCGGGCACAGCGAGGCGCTGCTGACCCAGTTCCCGGAGGTGCGGCTGGTCGCGGTGGACCGCGACCCGCAGGCGCTGAAGCTGTCCGGTGAGCGGCTGGCCCCCTTCGGCGACCGGGCCACCCTGGTGCACGCGGTCTACGACGAGATCCCCGAGGTGCTGGAGCGCCTGGACATCGACCGGGTGGACGGCGTCCTGTTCGACCTCGGCGTCTCCTCCATGCAGCTGGACGAGGCGGAGCGCGGCTTCGCCTACGCGCAGGACGCGCCGCTGGACATGCGGATGGACCAGACCCGGGGGATCAGCGCGGCGGAGGTGCTGAACACCTACAGCCACGGCGCCCTGGCCCGGATCCTCAAGGTGTACGGCGAGGAGCGGTTCGCCGGGAAGATCGCCTCGGTGATCCTGCGGGAGCGGGAGAAGGAACCGTTCACCAACAGCGCGCGTCTGGTCGAGTTGGTGCGCAACGCCATTCCGGCGGCGACCCGCCGCACCGGCGGGAACCCGGCCAAGCGGACGTTCCAGGCGCTGCGCATCGAGGTCAACGGCGAGCTGGAGGTCCTGGACCGGGCGATCCCCGGGGCGCTGGACGCCCTCGCGGTGGGCGGCCGGATCGTGGTGATGTCCTACCAGTCGCTGGAGGACCGCCTGGTCAAGCAGTACTTCGCCGCCGGGGCGACCAACACCGCCCCGCCGGGGCTGCCGTTCATCCCGGAGGAGCACCAGCCCTGGCTCAAACTGATCACTCGCGGTGCCGAGCTGGCCACCGAGGAGGAGATCGAGGAGAACCGGCGCGCCGCGCCCGTACGGCTGCGGGTGGCAGAGAGGATCAGGGACCGAAGCAAGCGGGGCTGACGAACCGGCCCCGGCGGGGTCCGAAGGGTGGAGGAAAGCAGTGGGGCCGGTGGCCGGTGAGGTCCGGGCGGGGCGGGGAGCGCTCCCCGGGCAGGGCAGGGCGCGGATCACGGTCCGGCCGGGGAAGCGTCCGGTACGGCGGCGCACACCGTTCGCGGTGCTCATCGTGGTGCTGCTGGCGGGCGGGCTGCTCGGCCTGCTGACACTGAACACCGCGCTCAACGAGGGCTCGTTCGAGCTCTCCCGGCTACAGAAGCAGACCACCGTGGCGACCGATGAGCAGCAGGGCCTCCAGCACGAGATCGACCAGAACTCGGCCCCGGACGCGCTGGCCAGGCGCGCCGCCGAGCTGGGCATGGTCCCGGCCGGGGGGATGGCCTTCCTGGACGTCCCGAACGGCGGCAAGGTGCTCGGCACCCCCGGGCCGGCGCAGGACAGCCCGCCGGTGAAGCGCTCGACGGCCGAGCCGTGGCCGACGAAGGCCCAGCCCGGTGCCACGCAGCCCGGTGCCGCCCAGCCCGGCGCCGGGCCGTCGCCGGCCGCGCCGCAGCCGGGCGGCGCCCCCTCGCCGGCCGCGCCACCGCCTCCGCCGCCGGTACCGACCCCGGCGGCGTCCGCCGGTGACTCGGTGATCCAGCTCAACCCGGCGTCGCCCGCCGCGGGCGCGAAGCCGAGCGGGGGTGCGGGCCGATGAGCACGCCACGCCAGCCCGGCGGGTCGGGCGGCGGCAACGGCCGCCGCCCGGAGCCCCGGGGCGCCGCGCCGCGCGGCCAGTCCGCCTCCGGCCGCGGCCAGTCCGCGAAGGGGCAGCCCGCCAAGGCCCAGCCCGCCAAGGTCCAGCCCGCGAAGTCGGCCTCCGCCGGCCGCACCCCGCGGGCGCCGCAGCAGCGCCGTCCCGAGGGCCGCCCGCCGGCCCGCAGCCAGGCGGCGGTGCGCCCGAAGAGCCGCCCGTCGCAGCGCTCCAAGGCGCTCAAGCTGGCCGAGCCCAAGCGCCGGCTGAAGGTGATCACCGTGGCGCTGTCGCTGGTGTTCTCCGTCTTCGCGGGCCGCCTGGTGCAGCTCCAGCTGGTGGACGCCTCCGCGCTGGCCGCCGACGCCAACACCAACCGGTACCTGAACATCCCGATCACCGCCGAACGCGGCTCGATAACGTCCTCCGACGGGGTCGCGCTGGCGGCCACCGTCGACGCGTACGACATCACCGCCGACCCGGCGATGTTCACCCCGGAGGCGACCGGCATCCCGGACGCGCCGGAGCAGGCGGCCGCGCTGCTGGCACCGATCCTCGGCGTGTCCAAGGAGAAGGTCGCCGCGGACCTGCACACCCCCAAGACCCGCTACAAGCGGCTCGCGGCCCAGCAGACCCCGGCCACCAAGAAGCAGATCAGCGACCTCAAGTCGAGCCTGGAGAAGCAGGCCGGCTCACGGGCCTGCCAGGCCCAGAAGAAGCTGCTCGGCAAGCCCGCCGACCAGGGCGGGCGCACCCGGGTGGACAACGAGTGCGCCAACCCGCTGGCCGGGGTGTTCAACCGGGAGACCCAGAAGCGGATCTACCCGGCGGACGGCCTGGCGGCCAACCTGGTCGGCTTCGTCAACGCCGAGGGCGAGGGCGCCGGCGGCCTGGAGCTCCAGTACCAGAAGCTGCTGGCCGGCAAGGACGGCCACAGCAGCTACGCCCAGTCGGGCGGGCGGCTGGTGCCCACCGCCGGGGGCTCGATGGACCCGGCCGTGCCGGGCAGCGACGTGAAGCTGACCGTCAACCGGGATATCCAGTGGGCGGCCCAGCGGGCGATCTCCGACCAGGTGGCCAACTCCGGCGCGGAGAAGGGCTACGTGGTGGTCCAGGACGTGAAGACCGGTCAGGTCCTCGCGATGGCCACCGCGCCGGGCTTCAACCCGAACGACCTGAGCCTGTCCAAGCAGTCCCAGCTGGGCAACGCCGCTCTCGGGGACGCGTACGAGCCGGGCAGCACGGCCAAGCTGATGAGCATGGCCGCCGTCCTGGACTCCGGCAAGGCCACCTGGGACACCAAGGTCACCGTGCCCAACCGGCTGGTCAGGGCCGGACAGCAGTTCAAGGACGACGTCGACCACGACACCTGGTACCTGACCCTGGCCGGGGTGCTGGCCAAGTCCTCCAACATCGGCACCATCGAGGCCGTCGAGACCCTCGGCGGCGGTGACCAGCTGGCGGCCAACAAGGTCCTGGACGGCTACCTGCGCAAGTTCGGCGTCGCCCAGCCGACCGGCCTGGGCTTCCCGGGGGAGACCGCCGGCATGCTCAAGAAGCCGGAGGACCTGGTCGCCTCGGAGAAGTACAACATCGCCTTCGGCCAGGGCCCGATGCAGATGAACGCGCTCCAGGCCACCTCGGTCTACTCGACCATCGCCAACGGCGGGGTGCGGGTCGCGCCCAGCATCGTCCAGGGCGTCACCGACCCGAACGGCAAGTACACGCCGAGCGCGCCGGGGGAGCAGACCCAGGTGGTCAGCCCGGAGACGGCCAGGACCCTCACCTCGATGCTGGAGTCGGTCGTCGACGACGAGCAGGGCACCGGCGGCAAGGCCGCCATCCCCGGCTACCGGGTCGCCGGCAAGACCGGCACCGCGAACCGGGGCGCCGCCGACGGCAAGGGCTACGACGGCTACACCGCCTCCTTCATCGGCTTCGCCCCCGCCGACGCCCCCCGGTACACCGTCTCCTGCACCCTCCAGGGCCCGGTCAACGGCCACTTCGGCGGCCAGCTGTGCGGACCGGTGTTCAAGCAGGTGATGGAGTTCACCCTGAAGACCATGCAGGTCCCGCCGAGCGGCAGCCAGGCGCCCAACCTGACCGTCGACTGGAAGCCGTGAGCGAGCATGAGCAACGAACGGGCCGGGCTGGACCACGGCGCGGCGGAGGGCCGGTTTGGCCCTGGGCACCCTTCGGCGGATAGCCTTCCCGCCGTGCCGAAACCCGATCAAACCACCGTGAGTCCGCCCCGCCCGACCGGGACCACCGCCCTGCCGCTCGCGAAGCTGGCCGCCGAACTGGGCCTGCCGCCCGTCGAGGGAGGTGCCGTCACCGGCGTCACCCACGACTCCCGCGCGGTCCGCCCGGGCGACGTCTACGTGGCCTTCCCCGGCGCCAACCACCACGGCGCGGCGTTCGCCGCCAAGGCCGCGGAGTCCGGCGCGGTGGCCGTGCTGACCGACCCGGCGGGCGCCGAGACCGCGGCCGCCACCGGCCTGCCGCTGCTGGTCGTGGACCGGCCGCGGGCCGTCATGGGCGAGCTCGCCGCGATCGTCTACGGCCGCCCCTCGGAGCGGCTGCTGATGATCGGGCTGACCGGTACCAACGGCAAGACCACCACCTCCTACCTGGTCGAGGGCGGCCTGCGCGGCGCCGGGCGCCACCCGGGCGTGATCGGCACCGTCGAGATGCGGGTCGGCGAGGAGCGGATCAAGAGCGAGCGCACCACCCCCGAGGCCACCGACCTGCACGCGATCCTCGGCGTGATGGCCGAGCGCGGCGCCGACGCGGTGACCATGGAGGTCTCCAGCCACGCCCTGGTCTTCGGCCGTACCGACGGGGTCGCGTACGACGTCGCGCTGTTCAACAACCTGACCCCCGAGCACCTCGACTTCCACCCGGACATGGAGGACTACTTCCAGGCGAAGGCGCGGCTCTTCCAGCCCGGCAAGTCCCGCCGCGGCGTGGTCAACCTGGACGACGAGTACGGCCGCCGGCTCGCCGCCGAGGCCAAGATCCCGGTGGCCACCTTCTCCGCCACCGGCGACGCCGGGGCCGACTGGCGGGCCGTGGACGTCCGGCTCGGCCCGGTCGGCTCGACCTTCACGGTGCTCGGCCCGGACGGTGCCGAGGCCGAGGCCTCCGTCCCGCTGCCCGGCCCGTTCAACGTCGCCAACGCGCTCGCCGCGATCACCGTGCTGGTCGTCGCCGGGCTGCCGCTGGAGCGGGCGGTGGCCGGCGTCGCCGCCGTCCCCGGCGTGCCCGGCCGGCTGGAGCGGGTGGACGCCGGACAGCCGTTCGTCGCCGTCGTCGACTACGCGCACAAGCCGGACGCCCTCAAGGCCGTCCTCGCCTCGCTGCGCGAGGTCACCGAGGGCCGGCTGCACGTCGTGGTCGGCTGTGGCGGCGACCGCGACCCGCACAAGCGCGGCCCGATGGGCGCCATCGCCGCCCGCCTCGCCGACACCGCCCTGCTGACCGGCGACAACCCGCGCAGCGAGGACCCGCTGGCGATCCTCGCCAGCATGCTGACCGGCGCCGCGGCGGTGCCGGAGGCCGAGCGCGGGGACGTCCTGGTCGTCCCCGACCGGGCCGAGGCGATCCGGCTGGCGGTCGCCCGCGCCGGGGCGGGGGACACCGTGCTGGTGGCCGGCAAGGGCCACGAGCTCGGGCAGTACGTACGAGACGAGATCCGCCCCTTCGACGACCGCGAGGTGCTGCGCGAATCCATCGCGCGGATCACGGCCGCACGGGGCGACCGAGGAGTAGAGCAGCAGTGATCGCACTGACCCTCGCCGAGGTGGCCGCCGCCGTCGGAGGCACCCTGGACGGCGCCGACCCGGACGCCCTGGTCACCGGCCCGGTCGAGGTCGACTCGCGCAAGGTGAGCCCCGGCGGACTGTTCGCGGCGTTCGCCGGCGAGCACGTGGACGGGCACGACTACGCGGCCGGGGCGGTCGAGGACGGCGCCGTCGCGGTGCTGGCCTCCCGCCCGGTCGGCGTGCCCGCCGTCCTGGTCGACAGTGTGGTGGAGGCGCTCGGCAAGCTCGCCCGCGCCGTGGTCGCCCGCGCCGAGGGCACCGCCGTGGTCGCGCTGACCGGCTCGGCCGGCAAGACCAGCACCAAGGACCTGATCGCCCAGCTGCTCCAGCGCCTGGGCGACACCGTCTACCCGCCCGGCTCGCTCAACAACGAGATCGGCCACCCGATGACCGCGCTGCGGGTCGAGGCCGGCACCCGGCACCTGGTCATGGAGATGGGAGCCCGGCACAAGGGCGACATCGAGTACCTCACCTCGATCACCCCGCCCCGGATCGGCGTGGTCCTCAACGTCGGCACCGCCCACGTCGGCGAGTTCGGCTCCCAGGAGGCGATCGCCGAGGCCAAGGGCGAACTGGTCGAGTCGCTGCCCGCCGAGGGCGCCGCGATCCTCAACGCGGACGACCGGCTGGTGCGCGCGATGGCCTCCCGTACCAAGGCCAGGGTGGTCCTGTTCGGTGAATCACCGGACGCCCACGTACGGGCGGTGAACGTTCGCCTGGACGCCACCGGGCGGCCGTCGTTCACGCTCACCACCCCGGCCGGTTCCGCGCCCGTGCAGCTGCGCCTGTACGGTGAGCACCACGTCTCGAACGCCCTCGCCGCCGCCGCGGTGGCGGTGGAGCTCGGGATGTCCGTCGACGACACCGCCGCCGCCCTGGGCGAGGCGGGTGCGCTGTCCCGCTGGCGCATGGAGGTCGTCGACCGGGCCGATGGTGTCACCGTCGTCAACGACGCCTACAACGCGAACCCCGACTCGATGCGGGCCGCGCTGCGGGCGCTGGTCTCGATGGGGGGCCGCGGCCCGGAGCGCCGCCGCACCTGGGCGGTGCTCGGCGAGATGCGGGAGCTCGGCGAGGAGAGCCTGGCCGAGCACGACGCCATCGGGCGGCTCGCCGTCCGGCTGGACGTCACCAAGCTGGTGGCGGTCGGCGGACGCGAGGCGGCCTGCATGGAACTCGGTGCGAGGAACGAAGGTTCGTGGGGTGAGGAGTCGGTGCTGGTGTCCGACGCGGACGCGGCGGTCGAGCTGCTGCGCAGTCAGCTGCGGCCAGGGGACGTGGTCCTGGTGAAGGCATCCCGTTCGGTGGGGCTGGAGAAGGTGGCCGAGGCCCTCCTGTCGGACGGTGTGGCCGAATAATGAAGCAGATCCTTTTCTCCGGGCTGATCGGCCTGATCCTCTCGCTGGCCGGCACGCCCGCCCTGATCAAGCTGCTCGCCCGGCAGGGCTACGGCCAGTACATCCGCGACGACGGTCCCAAGGCGCACCACAGCAAGAAGGGCACGCCCACCATGGGCGGCATCGCCTTCATCCTGGCGACCCTGATCGCGTACTTCGCCACCAAGGCGATAACGGGCGAGAGCCCGACCGCCTCCGGGCTGCTGGTGCTCTTCCTGACCACGGGCCTCGGCCTGGTCGGCTTCCTGGACGACTACATCAAGGTGGTCAAGCGCCGCTCGCTCGGCCTGCGGGCCAAGGCGAAGCTGGCCGGCCAGTCGATCGTCGGCCTCGCCTTCGCCGTCCTGGCGCTCCAGTTCCACGACGACCGCGGGCTCAGCCCGGCCTCCGAGAAGCTGTCCTTCGTCCGCGACTTCGAGTGGTCGATCGGCCCGGTGCTGTTCGTCATCTTCGCGTACTTCATGATCGCGGCGACCTCCAACGGCGTGAACCTGACGGACGGTCTGGACGGTCTCGCCACCGGCGCCTCGGTGATGGCCTTCGGTGCCTACACCTTCATCGGCGTCTGGGAGTACGGGCAGAGCTGCGCCTACTTCTTCTCCGCGACCAGCGCCTGCTACGACGTCAGGGACCCGCTGGACCTCGCGGTGGTGGCCGCCGCGCTGATGGGCTCCTGCTTCGGCTTCCTGTGGTGGAACACCTCGCCCGCCAAGATCTTCATGGGGGACACCGGCTCGCTCGCCCTCGGCGGCGCCCTGGCCGGCCTCGCGATCTGCTCGCGCACCGAGCTGCTGCTCATCCTGCTGGGCGGCCTCTTCATGATCATCACCCTGTCGGTGATCATCCAGGTCGGCTCCTTCCGGATGACCGGCAAGCGCGTCTTCAAGATGGCACCACTACAGCACCACTTCGAACTCAAGGGCTGGAGCGAAGTCCTGGTCGTGGTCCGCTTCTGGATCATCCAGGGTCTGTGCGTCGCCATCGGCCTCGGCCTCTTCTACGCGGGATACCGGACCGGATGACGAACCCCGACTTTCTGAACCTGCCCGTCGCCGTCGCCGGGCTCGGCGTCTCCGGCATCAGCGCCGCGCGCGTCCTGCACGGCCTCGGCGCCCGGGTCACCGTGGTCGACGGCGGCAGCGGCGAGGGCCTCAAGGCCCGCGCCGCCGAGCTGGAGGCGCTGGGCGTCACCGTGCGGCTCGGGGACGGCGCGAGCCTGCCCGAGGGCACCGAGCTGATCGTCACCTCGCCCGGCTGGTCCCCCGACAGCCCGCTGTTCGCCGCCGCCGCGGCGGCCGGCGTCCCGGTCTGGGGCGACGTCGAGCTCGCCTGGCGGCTGCGCAAGCCGCTGCCGGGCACCGGCCAGCCCGCTCCCTGGCTGGCCGTCACCGGCACCAACGGCAAGACCACCACCGTCCAGATGCTCGCCTCGATCCTCACCGCGGCCGGCAGGCGCACCGCCGCCGTCGGCAACGTCGGGGTCTCGGTGCTGGACGCGGTGCTCGCCGAGGAGCCGTACGACGTGCTCGCCGTCGAGCTGTCCAGCTACCAGCTGCACTGGGCGCCCTCGCTGCGCCCGCACTCGGCCGCGGTGCTCAACCTGGCGCCCGACCACCTCGACTGGCACGGCTCGATGGAGGCGTACGCCGCCGACAAGGGCCGGATCTACGAGGGCAACACCGTCGCCTGCGTGTACAACCTGGCCGACCCGGCCACCGAGGCGCTGGTCATGGAGGCTGACGTCGAGGAGGGCTGCCGGGCGATCGGCTTCGGCCTCGGCGCGCCGAGCCCGTCCAACGTCGGCGTGGTCGACGGCCTGCTGGTGGACCGGGCCTTCGTCGAGGACCGGGCCCAGAACGCCGCCGAGCTGGGCGCCGTCTCGGACGTCCACCCGCCGGCCCCGCACAACATCGCCAACGCGCTCGCCGCGGCGGCGCTGGCCCGGGCGTACGGCGTCGAGCCGAAGGCCGTCCGGGAGGGCCTGCGGGCCTTCCGCCCGGACGCCCACCGGATCGCCGAGGTCGGTGTGGTCCGCGAGGTCACGTACATCGACGACTCCAAGGCCACCAACACCCACGCGGCGGCCGCCTCGCTGGCCGCCTACCGGCCGGTCGTCTGGATCGCCGGGGGCCTGGCCAAGGGCGCGACCTTCGACGACCTGGTCCAGGACGCGGCCGAGCGGCTGCGCGCGGTGGTGCTGATCGGCGAGGACCGGGCGCTGATCCGGGAGGCGCTGGAGCGACACGCTCCGGATGTGCCGGTGATCGAGGCGGCCGAGGGCCAGACTGGCGCGGTGGCGATGGCGGAAATCGTTCGAACGGCCGCATCGCTCGCCCGATCGGGTGACACGGTGCTGCTGGCACCGGCCTGCGCCTCGATGGACATGTTCACCAACTACGGCGAGCGCGGAGACCTCTTCGCCGCGGCCGTGCGGGAGCTGGCGGGCGAGTAGTCGGATCGGCGCGGACGTCGGACGGAGAAAGTGAGCGGGGAGCGGTGGCGGGGCAGGGCAAAGCGGATTCCGGCGTTGTGAAGCGGGATGCCGCCGAGCCGATGAGAGTGATCTCCGCCACCACGACCAAGTACAAGTCGGCCGGTCCACTGGGCCGGATCCAGGCCTTCCGGGCCCGGGTCCGGTACTGGCTGGACCGGCCGCTCACGCCGTACCTGCTGGTCGTCGGCAGCACCCTGCTGCTGGTCGTGCTCGGTCTGATGATGGTCTTCTCGGCCTCGCAGATCCTCGCCCTGAACCAGCACCACACGGCGCAGTACTACTTCCTCAAGCAGCTGATCGCGGCCATCCTCGGCCTGGTCCTGCTGATCGGCTTCGCCTCCGTCCCGCTGGCGGTGCTGCGGGTGATCGTCTACCCCGTGATGATCGGGGTGATCGTCCTCCTCACGCTGGTCGCCATCCCCGGCATCGGGGTGCGGATCAACGGCAACCAGAACTGGCTGGATTTCGGCTTCTTCCAGTTCCAGCCGTCGGAGTTCGCCAAGCTCGCGCTGGTGCTCTGGGGCGCCGACCTGCTCGCCCGCAAGCAGAAGGCCGGCACCCTCAACTCGTGGAAGCACCTCCTGGTGCCGCTGGTGCCGGGCGCCCTGCTGCTGCTCGCGCTGATCATGTTCGGCGGCGACATGGGCACCTCGATGATCCTGGTGGCCATGGTGTTCGCGCTGCTCTGGATGGTCGGCGCGCCGCTGCGGCTGTTCGTGTCCACCGTCGGGGTGGCGGTGGTGGTCTGCACCGCCCTGGTGGTCACCGTCCCGCACCGGGCCGAGCGGCTGGGCTGCATAGGCGTCACCAAGCTCGATCCCGAGGGCGCCTGCTTCCAGGCGCTGCACGGCGTCTTCGCGTTCGCCAACGGCGGCGGCTTCGGCACCGGCCTCGGCGCCGGCGTGGAGAAATGGGGCCAGCTGCCCGAGGCGCACACCGACTTCATCTTCGCCGCGACCGGCGAGGAACTCGGTCTGGTGGGGACGCTGTCGGTGCTCGGTCTCTTCGCGGCACTAGGCTACGCGGGTATCCGTGTGGCCATCGGTACGAAGGATCCCTTCGTCAGGTACGCCGCGGGAGCCGCCACCACCTGGATCATGGCGCAGGCCGTGATCAACCTGGGGTCGGCGCTGGGACTGCTGCCCATCGCGGGCGTCCCGCTCCCGCTGTTCTCCTACGGCGGTTCCGCCATGCTGTCGGCCATGTCCGCGATCGGAGTGCTGCTGTGCCTGGCGCGCAGCACCTCGGGCGCGAAGGCGGCGCTGGCCGCCCGGAGCAAGAACTCCCGGATCAGGAGACAACTGGCCCGGGTGCTGCCACGACGACGAACCACAGCGCGCCCGGCCCCGGGGCCGGCACGCAGGGAGCGGTGAATTTCGGTGCATGTCGTACTCGCCGGCGGGGGGACCGCCGGTCACATCGAGCCTGCCATGGCCCTCGCGGATGCCCTCCGCAGGCACGACCCGTCCATCGGGATCACCGCCCTGGGCACCGAGCGCGGACTGGAGACCCGACTGGTGCCCGAGCGCGGCTACCAGTTGGAGCTGATCCCGGCCGTCCCGCTGCCCCGCAAGCCCACCCCGGAGCTGATCACCGTCCCCGGCCGGCTGCGGGGTACGGTCCGGGCCGCCCAGGAGATCATCGAGCGGGTCAATGCGGACGCCGTGGTCGGCTTCGGCGGCTACGTCGCGATGCCCGCCTACCTGGCCGCCAAGCGGGCCGGGGTGCCGATCGTGGTGCACGAGGCGAACGCGCGTCCGGGCCTGGCCAACAAGATCGGCGCCCGCTACAGCGACTTCGTGGCGGTCTCCACGCCGGACAGCAAGCTGCGCGACTCCCGGTACATCGGCATCCCGCTGCGCCGGACCATCGCCACCCTGGACCGGGGCGCCGCCCGCCCGGAGGCCCGCCACTACTTCGGCCTCGACCAGCGGCTGCCCACCCTGCTGGTCTCCGGCGGCTCCCAGGGCGCGCGCCGGCTCAACGAGACGGTCACCGCGATCGCCCCGCGGCTCCAGCAGTACGGCGTGCAGATCCTGCACGCGGTCGGCCCGAAGAACGAGCTGCCGCAGGTCGCCGACGTCCCCGGGATGCCGCCGTACCGCCCGGTGCCGTACCTGGACCGGATGGACCTCGCCTACGCGGCCGCCGACATGATGCTCTGCCGGGCCGGCGCCATGACGGTGGCCGAGCTGGCGGCCGTCGGCCTGCCCGCCGCCTTCGTCCCGCTGCCGATCGGCAACGGCGAGCAGCGGCTGAACGCCCAGCCGATGGTCAAGGCCGGCGGCGGTCTGCTGGTGGACGACGCCGAGCTGACCCCGGACTGGGTGCTCCAGAACGTGCTGCCGGTGCTCACCGACCCGCAGCGGCTGTGGGACATGAGCCGGGCGGCCGCCGAGTTCGGCCGCCGGGACGCCGACGACCTGCTGGTCGGCATGGTCTACGAGGCGATCCAGGCCCACCGCGGCGGTCGCCGCCGTGGCTGACGGCCGGCTCGCCGATCCGCTGGAGAAGGAGCTGGAGGTGGAGGAGTCCGCTCCCCGCCTCCGGCTCTCCCGGCGGGGCATCGTGGTGCTGGGCGCGCTCGGCGCCGCGGTGCTCGGCGTGCTGGCCTGGCTGGTGTTCTTCTCCTCGGTGCTGGACGTGCGCACCGTCGCCGTCCAGGGGACGAGCGACGAGAGACTGACGGCGGACCAGGTCCGCGAGGCGGTCGGCGGGCTGGGCGACGGCCCGCTGGCGCGGGTGGACCTGGACGTCGTCCGGCACCGGGTGGAGGCGATCCCCCGGGTGGCCAGGGCCGAGGTGTGGCGGGGCTGGCCGCACACCCTTCGGGTGAAGGTGGTCCAGCGCACGGCGGTGGCCGCCGTCAAGGGGGATGACGGCCAGTTCACCCAGGTCGATGCCGGAGGCGTGAGCTTCGCCACCGAGCCGGCCCCGCCCGAGGGCGTTCCGGTGGTGGAACTGCGGCTCAGTCAGCAGGCGACCGACGTCGACGGGGTGATCGACCGTTCGCAGCTGGTGCGGGGCGCCGTGGCGGTGGCCGCCGGGCTGCCGCCGGAGGTCGCCAAGCGGGCCGGTTCCGTGCTGGTGCGCTCGTACGACGACATCGAGTTGCAGCTCAGCGGGGGTGCGACGGTGCGCTGGGGGAGCCCGGAGCAGATCGACCGGAAGGCCCGGGTGCTGGTCGCGCTGATGGGCCAGAAGGGCACGAACTTCGACGTGACGGCGCCCGAGGCGCCGGCGGTGTCGGGATGATCCGGTAGGTTCTCTGCCTGAGGGAGGGTTGACGCCTCGCAGTGTCGGCCCGACTCTTGGTGGTCACCCCCGGTTTCCTAAGCCGGCCGATGATCACATAGGCTCAAAAGAAAAAGGGAAGCTCGGCGTGTTCGTTGAAACGCGTGCCCGGAGCCACCTAGTGTCCTGTGTCACCAGCCTGTGTTTCCTGGTGACGTGACGGAGGCACAGCACTAACCCTAAAGGTCAAGTTTAGGGTTGGGGTCGGCGGTCGGCATTTCGGACATTCAGTCAGAAACCAGGCTCCCTACCCATCGACATCCGTCGGCACGGCCCCGCTCCGGGGCGGGCCGACCCGGAAATTCGAGGCGAGAGGCCTTCGACGTGGCAGCACCGCAGAACTACCTCGCAGTCATCAAGGTCGTCGGAATCGGCGGCGGTGGTGTCAACGCCATCAACCGGATGATCGAGGTCGGTCTCAAGGGCGTCGAGTTCATCGCGATCAACACCGATGCGCAGGCCCTCCTGATGAGCGACGCCGACGTCAAGCTCGATGTGGGCCGTGAACTCACCCGGGGCCTCGGCGCCGGCGCCAACCCCGAGGTCGGCCGCAAGGCCGCCGAGGACCACCGCGAGGAGATCGAGGAGGTCCTCAAGGGGGCCGACATGGTCTTCGTCACCGCCGGTGAGGGCGGTGGCACGGGCACGGGTGGCGCGCCCGTCGTCGCCAACATCGCGCGCTCGCTGGGCGCCCTGACCATCGGCGTGGTCACCCGTCCGTTCACCTTCGAGGGACGGCGCCGGGCCAACCAGGCCGAGGACGGCATCGCCTCCCTGCGCGAAGAGGTCGACACCCTCATCGTGATCCCCAACGACCGGCTGCTGTCCATCTCGGACCGCCAGGTCAGCGTCCTCGACGCGTTCCGCTCGGCCGACCAGGTCCTGCTCTCCGGTGTCCAGGGCATCACCGACCTGATCACCACCCCGGGTCTGATCAACCTCGACTTCGCCGACGTCAAGTCCGTCATGTCCGAGGCCGGTTCGGCCCTCATGGGCATCGGCTCGGCCCGCGGCGAGGACCGCGCCAAGGCCGCCGCCGTGATGGCGATCTCCTCGCCGCTGCTGGAGGCCTCGATCGACGGCGCCCGCGGCGTGCTGCTGTCCATCTCGGGCGGCTCCGACCTCGGCCTGTTCGAGATCAACGAGTCGGCCCAGCTGGTCAGCGAGGCGGCCCACCCCGAGGCGAACATCATCTTCGGTGCCGTCATCGACGACGCGCTCGGCGACGAGGTCCGGGTCACCGTCATCGCGGCCGGCTTCGACGGCGGGCAGCCGCCGGCGATCGTCCGCGACCCGGTGGTCAAGTCCACCACTCCGGAGCGCCCGGCCACGCCGCCGGCCGCCCCGGAGCGCCCGGTCGGCCGGCCGTCGTACGGGAGCATCGGCTCGGTGACGTCCCGTTCGGAGGGCGAGTCCGCGGCCGCCGCGCCGAGCCGGACCGTCGAGGCCCCGGCCACCGCGACCGCCGCGGCGGTGCCGCCGCAGGTGCAGCCGGCCCGGCAGCCGTTCGTGGAGAGCCCGGCCGAGGAGCTTGACGTCCCGGATTTCCTTAAGTGATCGATCACGCGGTCCGCGCCGGTGCTCACTTCGCCTTCACCTCACGGTGGGGCGGGGTGAGCACTTCGCCGTACGGGGAGCTGAACCTCGGCGGCGCGGTGGGGGACGACCCGGAGGCCGTGCGGGAGAACCGGGCGCTCGCGGCCCGGGAGCTGGGGCTCGACCCGGCCGACGTGGTGTGGATGAACCAGGTGCACGGCGCCGAGGTCGCGGTGGTGACCGAGCGCCAGCCGCTCGGGCAGGCCCCGACGGTGGACGCGGTGGTCTCCGACCGGCCGCTCGCGCTGGCGGTGCTGACCGCCGACTGCACCCCGGTGCTGCTGGCCGATCCGGTGGCGGGCGTGGTGGGCGCGGCCCACGCGGGCCGGCCCGGGCTGGCGGCCGGGGTGGTGCCCGCGGTCGTCCGGGCGATGGTCGCGCTGGGGGCGGAGCCCGGCCGGATCGCCGCCGCCACCGGGCCCGCGGTGTGCGGCCGCTGCTACGAGGTGCCGGCCGAACTGCGCGCCGAGGTCGCCGCGGCGGTGCCGGAGGCCTTCGCCGAGACGTCCTGGGGGACTCCCGCCCTGGACGTGGCGGAGGGGGTCGCGGCCCAGCTGGCCGCGGAGGGGGTCAGCGAGTTGGTGCGATCACCTGTCTGCACCCTGGAATCCGCCGATCACTACTCCTATCGCCGCGAGCAGCGCACCGGTCGGCTCGCGAGCTACGTCTGGTTGGGCTCTGATCACTGATGACGAACGACATCTATGGACCGTTCCCGGGGAACGCCGAGTTCACGGCGGTGCTGACGGAGGGCCAGCGGGCCCGGTACGAGGAACTCGGCACCAACCTCGAGGTGGTCGAGCGCCGGATCGCGGACGCGTGCGCGGCCGCCGGGCGCGCCCGGGACGAGGTCACCCTGATCGTCGTCACCAAGACCTACCCCGCCGAGGACACCGCGCTGCTGGCCGGACTCGGTGTGACGGACGTCGCGGAGAACCGGGACCAGGACGCCGCTCCCAAGGCCGAGCAGTGCAGAAACCTTCCTCTTGACTGGCACTTCGTCGGACAGCTGCAGACCAACAAGGTCCGCTCGGTCGTCCGGTACGCGAACCACGTGCACTCGGTGGACCGGCCGCGGTTGGTCGAGTCGCTCTCCGCGGCGGTGCTCAAGTCGGAGCGCCCGGAGCTGGGTTGCCTGGTGCAGGTGGCCCTGGACAAGGCGTACGGGGAGGGCGCGCACCGGGCCGGGGTCGCGCCCGAGGACGTCGCGCGACTGGCCGACGCGATCGCCGACACGCCCGGGCTGCGTCTGGACGGTGTGATGACCGTCGCTCCGCTGAGCGGTCCGCTGGCCGGAGATCCGGCCCGTGCATTCGATCGGCTGACGGAAATCGCAACCGCCGTACGAGCGGCCCATCCGACTGCCACCATGGTCTCCGCAGGGATGAGCGGGGACCTTGAGCAGGCGATTGCTGCCGGAGCGACACATGTGCGCGTCGGAACGGCGGTACTCGGAGTGAGGTCACCCCTCAGGTAACGTCACCGGGTAGTAGATCAGACAGCAGGACAAAATAGGACAGAATCTAGCAGCTCTTCGGAGCGCTAGCGAACCGTGGATCGCAGCTCCGCGGCCCCCACTCCACGAATTCTGACCGGTCGTCGGCCTGACGCGCCGTCGTGGAGGGACCGCGGAATCCGCAGACGGGGCCGTACGGCCCGGGCCGGAGCCGGTCCACCACAAGCGGAGGAGACAGGAGCATGGCCGGCGCGATGCGCAAGATGGCGGTCTACCTCGGCCTCGTGGAGGACGAGACGTACGACGGCCAGGGGTACGACCCCGACGACGACTACGACGCGGACCCCGAACCGATCCGGACGGGCCAGCGGACCGAGGACATCCCCCGGCCGACCCCGGCCCCGGCGGCCGCCGCGCCCGCCCCGGTCTCCTCGATCACCCCGCAGCCGGTGCCCGCCGCGGTGCCGATCCGGCAGGAGACTCCGAGGATGGCCCCCGTGTCGTCCATCACACCCGAACGCCGCCACAACCTGGAGAAGAGCGCACCGGTGATCATGCCCAAGGTCGTGAACGAACGAGAGCCCTACCGCATCACCACGCTGCACCCCCGGACCTACAACGAGGCCCGTACCATCGGGGAACAGTTCCGTGGCGGTACCCCCGTGATCATGAATCTGACGGAGATGGACGACACCGACGCGAAGCGCCTCGTAGACTTCGCCGCTGGACTCGTCTTCGGTCTGCACGGCAGTATCGAGCGCGTGACACAGAAGGTGTTCCTGCTGTCGCCTGCTAACGTCGATGTCACGGCGGAGGACAAGGCTCGGATCGCCGAGGGTGGGTTCTTCAACCAGAGCTGACCCGGCCACGACTCCATGTGTGGATCTGATCAACAGTGTGGTTGACGACAGGTGACGAGCGGCAGGCCCGAGGGATCGGGACCGGGGAGAGGGAAACGCGATGGACATCGTGTGGGCGGTGCTCTACTACGCCCTGACCGTCTTCCTGGTGTTCCTGCTGGTGCGACTGGTCATGGACTGGGTCTTCCAGTTCGCGCGTTCGTGGCGGCCCGGCAAGGCCATGGTCCTGGTCCTGGAGGCCACGTACACTGTCACGGATCCGCCGCTCAAGCTTCTTCGGCGGCTGATTCCGCCGTTGCGTTTCGGGGGCGTGGCGCTCGACCTGTCCTTCTTCGTACTGATGATCATTGTGTATGTCCTGATCTCGCTTGTGCACCCCTAGTCGTAGGTGAGCGATGCGACAGGATGCCGGTGTGCCGACGATCACGTTGAGGTGAAGAGATGCCATTGACCCCCGAGGACGTTCGGAACAAGCAGTTCACGACCGTCCGCCTGCGTGAAGGCTATGACGAGGACGAGGTCGATGCCTTCCTCGACGAGGTCGAGGCGGAGCTGACCCGCCTCCTCCGGGAGAACGAGGACCTGCGCGCCAAGCTGGCCGCCGCGACTCGTGCCGCCGCGCAGAACCAGGCCAACCTGCGCAAGGAGCCGCAGCAGGAAGCCCCCCGACAGGGTGGCGCTCCGGTGCCCGCCGCCATATCCGGCCCGCCGGTCCCCGGCCAGCAGGGTCCGGGCGGCCCCCAGCAGATGGGCCCCGGTGGCCCGCAGCAGATGGGTCCGGGCGGCCCGCAGCAGCAGATGGGCCCCGGCCCCCAGCAGCAGATGGGCAATCAGCCCCTCGGCCTGCCGGCCGGCTCCCCGCCGCAGCTCCCGGCCGGCGGTGGCCAGCAGCAGCAGATGAACCAGACCATGGGCGGTCAGCAGCAGCTGGTCCAGCCGATGGGCGGTCAGATGCTCCAGCCCATGGGCGGCCCCGGTGGCCCGCAGCAGATGGGCAACCCGATGGGCCAGGGCCTGGGCCAGGGCATGGGTCAGCAGCAGATGCAGCAGATGGGTGGCCCGATGGGCGGCCCGCAGCAGATGGGCAACCCGATGGGCGCCCCGATGCAGCAGCAGGGTCCCGGTGGCGACAGCGCCGCCCGGGTGCTGGCGCTCGCTCAGCAGACCGCCGACCAGGCGATCTCGGAGGCCCGTTCCGAGGCCAACAAGATCGTCGGCGAGGCGCGCAGCCGCGCCGAGGGCCTGGAGCGCGACGCCCGTGCGAAGGCCGACGCGCTGGAGCGGGACGCGCAGGAGAAGCACCGCGTCGCGATGGGCTCGCTGGAGTCCGCGCGGGCCACGTTGGAGCGCAAGGTCGAGGACCTGCGGGCGTTCGAGCGTGAGTACCGCACGCGTCTGAAGTCGTACCTGGAGACCCAGCTGCGTCAGCTGGAGTCGCAGGCCGACGACTCGCTCGCTCCGCCGCGGATCCCCGCCACCGCGTCGCTGCCGCCGGCGGCCTCGTCGATGGCTCCGGCCGGTGCCGGCGCGATGAGTGGCGGCGCGCCGGGCTTCGGTGGCAACCAGTCGTCCTTCGGGGGCAGCTCGCCGTCCTTCGGCGGGAACGGCTCCTTCGGCGGCGGCTCCTCGGCGCCGAGCTTCGGTGGGCAGTCGAACGGTGGCAACAGCGGTGCGCCGCAGATGCAGCCGGCCGGGATGACCCAGCCGATGGCGGCCGTCCGTCCGCAGCCGCCGCAGCCGATGCAGCAGGCTCCGGCGCCGATGCGGGGCTTCCTGATCGACGAGGACGGCGACAACTGAGGTTGTAGCAGGACCTTTCGGGCGCCCCCTTTCCGACCTTCGGGTCGGGGAGGGGGCGCTCTTCTGTGTGCGGGCGCGTGGGCGCGTGGGCGCGGGAAGGGGGGCGAGGAGCGCGGACGGGGCGCGGGGAACGACGAACCGCCGCCACCCCCGAGGGGTGACGGCGGTCGTGAGGGTCGGTCAGGCCTTGCGGAGCTGGAAGGCCAGGCCGAGCGACTCGTCGGCGAAGGTCTCGGACTCCCAGTCGGCGGCGCCGGCGGCGAAGTCGGTGGCGAGGACCTCCTCGGCGACGAGCGGACCGTGCTCGGCGATGGCCTCGGCGGTCTCCTCCGACGTGGCGCGCCAGCGCAGGACGATGCGGTCGGCGACGTCCAGGCCGGAGTTCTTGCGGGCCTCCTGGATCTGGCGGATGGCGTCGCGGGCGATGCCGAGGCGCTTGAGCTCCGGCGTGATGGCCAGGTCGAGGGCGACGGTGGCGCCGGACTCGTTGGCGACGGCCCAGCCCTCGCGCGGGGTCTCGGTGATGATCACCTCGTCCGGAGAGAGGGTGATCGTCTCGCCGTTCAGCTCGACCGAGGTCTCGCCGGTGGCGCGCAGTTCGGCGGCCAGGCGGGCGGCGTCGGTGGCGGCGACCGCCTTGGCGACGTCCTGCACGCCCTTGCCGAAGCGCTTGCCCAGCGCGCGGAAGTTGGCCTTGGCGCTGGTGTCGACCAGCGAGCCGCCGACCTCCGCCAGCGACTCCAGGGTGGAGACGTTGAGCTCCTCGGCGATCTGCGCGCGCAGGTCGGCGGGCAGCTCCTCCCAGCCCTGGGCGGCGACCAGTGCGCGGGACAGCGGCTGACGGGTCTTCACGCCCGACTCGGCGCGGGTCGCGCGGCCCAGCTCGACGAGGCGGCGGACCAGCGCCATGTGCCGGGAGAGCTCGGTGTCGATCAGCGACCCGTCCGCCTCCGGCCAGGTGGCCAGGTGCACCGAGGCCGGGGCGTCCGGCGCGACCGGGACGACCAGGTCCTGCCAGACCCGCTCGGTGATGAACGGGGTGAGCGGGGCCATCAGACGGGTGACCGTCTCCAGTGCCTCGTGCAGGGTGGCGAGCGCGGCGGCGTCGCCCTGCCAGAAGCGGCGGCGGCCGCGGCGGACGTACCAGTTGGACAGGTCGTCGACGAAGCCGGACAGCAGCTTGCCGGCGCGCTGGGTGTCGTACGCCTCGTAGGCCGCGTCGACCTCGCGGACCAGGGTGTTCAGCTCGGAGAGCACCCAGCGGTCCAGCTGCGGGCGGTCGGCCGGGGCCGGGTCGGCCGCGGAGGGGGCCCAGTCCGAGGTGCGGGCGTACAGGGCCTGGAAGGCGACGGTGTTCCAGTAGGTGAGGAGGGTCTTGCGGACCACCTCCTGGATGGTGCCGTGGCCGACCCGGCGGGCCGACCAGGGCGAGCCGCCGGCCGCCATGAACCAGCGGACGGCGTCGGCGCCGTGCTGGTCCATCAGCGGGATCGGCTGGAGGATGTTGCCCAGGTGCTTGGACATCTTGCGGCCGTCCTCGGCCAGGATGTGGCCCAGGCAGACGACGTTCTCGTAGCTGCTCTTGTCGAACACCAGGGTGCCGACCGCCATCAGCGTGTAGAACCAGCCGCGGGTCTGGTCGATCGCCTCGGAGATGAACTGCGCCGGGTAGCGCTTCTCGAACAGCTCCTTGTTCTGGTACGGGTAGCCGTACTGGGCGAAGGGCATCGAGCCCGAGTCGTACCAGGCGTCGATGACCTCGGGCACGCGGGTGGCGGTGCCGCCGCAGTCGCGGCAGGCGAAGGTCACCGCGTCGATGTACGGGCGGTGCGGGTCGAGGTCGCTCTGGTCGGTGCCGGTGAGCTCGGAGAGCTCGGCCAGCGAGCCGACGCAGGTGAGGTGGCCCTCCTCGCAGCGCCAGATCGGCAGCGGGGTGCCCCAGTAGCGGTTGCGGCTGAGCGCCCAGTCGATGTTGTTGTTCAGCCAGTCGCCGAAGCGGCCGTGCTTGACCGTCTCCGGGTACCAGTTGGTGGCCTCGTTCTCGCGGATCATCGCGTCCTTGACGGCGGTGGTCCGGATGTACCAGGACGGCTGCGCGTAGTAGAGCAGCGCGGTGTGGCAGCGCCAGCAGTGCGGGTAGCTGTGCTCGTACGGCAGGTGGCGGAAGAGCAGGCCGCGCTCCTTGAGGTCCGCGACCAGGGCCTCGTCGGCCTTCTTGAAGAACTGGCCGCCGACCAGCGGGACCTCGGGGGCGAAGGTGCCGTCGCCGAGCACCGGGTTGACCACCGGCAGGCCGTACCTGCGGCAGGTCGCGAGGTCGTCCGCACCGAAGGCGGGGGACTGGTGGACGATGCCGGTGCCGTCCTCGGTGGTGACGTAGTCGGCGTTGAGGACGTAGTGGGCGTTCTCGATCTCGACCAGGTCGAAGGGGCGGCGGTAGGCCCAGCGCTCCATCTCGGCGCCGGTGAAGGACTCGCCGGTGGTCTCCCAGCCCTCGCCGAGCGCCTTGGCGACCAGCGGCTCGGCGACGACGAGCTTCTCGGTGCCGTCGGTGGCCACCACGTAGGTGACCTCCGGGTGGACGGCGGCGGCGGTGTTGGAGACCAGGGTCCACGGGGTGGTGGTCCAGACCAGCAGGGCGGCCTGGCCGGCCAGCGGGCCGCTGGTCAGCGGGAAGCGGACGAAGACCGAGGGGTCGACCACGGTCTCGTAGCCCTGGGCCAGCTCGTGGTCCGACAGGCCGGTGCCGCAGCGCGGGCACCAGGGGGCGACCCGGTGGTCCTGGACCAGCAGGCCCTTGTCGAAGATCTGCCGGAGCGACCACCACACGGACTGGACGTAGGACGGGTCCATCGTCCGGTAGGCCTCGTCGAGGTCGACCCAGTAGCCCATCCGGGTGGTCAGCTCGGTGAAGGCGTCGGTGTGGCGGGTGACCGACTCGCGGCACCTGGCGTTGAACTCGGCGATGCCGTACGCCTCGATGTCCTGCTTGCCGGAGAAGCCCAGCTCCTTCTCGACGGCGAGCTCGACCGGCAGGCCGTGGCAGTCCCAGCCGGCCTTGCGGGCGACGTGGTAGCCCTTCATGGTCCGGTAGCGCGGGAAGACGTCCTTGAAGACGCGGGCCTCGATGTGATGGGCGCCGGGCATGCCGTTGGCGGTGGGCGGGCCCTCGTAGAACACCCACTCGGGGCGGCCCTCGGACTGCTCCAGGCTGCGCTGGAAGATCTTGTTGTCCTGCCAGAACGACAGGATCCGGTGCTCCAGGGCAGGCAGGTCCACCTGCGCGGGAACGGGGTTGTAGGAGTTCATCGCGGGCGTCTACCTCCGGCGGATGCTGGGACTGGATCCTCCGGAGGGACGAGACGGCCTGGCCGCCCCGCGGTACCACCCTCCTTGGCCGCGGTGCTGCGTTCGCGGCCCTCTTGTTTGGGCTTGCTGCCGGGTCTAGTGGGCCGCCGCGCTCGGTGTGCGGTGGCCGTTCTTCCGGCGGCTCCGGGGTGATCTTCCCGTCGTGCACGCCCCCGGGCTCACACCGTCCCCGGGTCGCTGGTGGCTGCGTACGTCGGTACTCGTCCCATCTGCGCCTTGCAGGGCCAGTGTATCGGCCGGGCGCGTCGGTTTGTCCAAAGCGTTTCGGGCGGGCGGTCCGGGGGGCTTCGGCGGGGGTGGTTAGGAGGGGGTGATCTGGGCACAAATCTCTGAGCGCACGGGGCGTGACGGTTGGGGCGGCTGCCTGGGTGGGAACGTTATGGGGCGTCGGTATGTCATGTTGTGACCGGTTTTGATCGGGATTATCGTTCCGGCACTGGAGGCCGCCGGGAACCGGCGGCTCGATTCGTTCGTAGATGGGGTCGAAAGCCATGGCTGAGAAGGGAACCGGCGCGGGCACCGCCACCAAGCGGGCACGCAAGGCCGTGGCGGTCGATCCAGGGGAGGGGACCGTGACCACTACCGCACCTAAGACCAGCACCGACACCGTCACCGTGCCGCGAGGCGCCGAGTCCGTGGACCCGGCCACGTTGCCGGTCCGGCCCGGCGAGGAGGCGTGGACCGCCGAGGAGGTCCACGAGCTGCACGACGAGCTGATCAGTGAGCTGGAGCGGCTCCGCAACGAGATCGACGCCGCCGAGGCCGCCATCTCCGGCCTGATGCGCGACTCCAACGACGGAGCCGGCGACGACCAGGTGGACGCCGGTACGAAGAACATCTCGCGGGAGAGCGAGCTGGCGCTGGCCAACAACGCGCGGGACAGCCTGGCCCAGACCGAGCGCGCGTTGGAGCGGCTGGAGGGAGTCGGCTTCGGCACCTGCGAGTCCTGCGGACAGGCCATCGGCAAGGCCCGGATGCAGGCCTTCCCGCGGGCGACGCTCTGTGTGCAGTGCAAGGCCAAGCAGGAGCGCCGCTGAACCGGGTGACCAGGGCGACGTGGGGGGTCGGGCTTGCCGTACGCTCGACCCCGTAACGTCGCCTGAGTAACGTCGTCTGACGCGTCCCCGGACGCGGGCAGGCCGTGACCGGCCCACCACCCTCCCCCTCCCGCGCAGTGGGGGAGCTCCATCGGCAGCGGAGCGGATCATCAGTACGCAAGGTTCCCCCCAGACCCGGGACGACGCAGTCCCGTCCCCCGCCGATGTCGTGGAGGTGCCCGTGGCCGAGCCGACCGAGACGGCGTCCGTGGACGGCGCGGCGGCCGAGCGGCCCAAGGGCCCGCGCCGGGTCGGCGTGCTGCTGGTCGTCGCGGTGCTCGCGTTCCTGATCGACCTCGGCAGCAAGCTGCTGGTGGTCGCCCGGCTGGAGAACCACGCGGCGATCAAGGTGATCGGGGACGTGGTCACCTTCCAGGTGATCCGCAACTCGGGCGCCGCCTTCGGGATGGGGCAGGCGCTGACCGTCGTCTTCACGATGATCGCCTCGGCCGTCATCGTGGTGATCTGGCGGATCGCCCGTCGGCTGTACAGCCTGCCCTGGGCGCTCGCGCTCGGACTGCTGCTCGGCGGGGCGCTCGGCAACCTCACCGACCGGCTGTTCCGCTCGCCGGGCGTCTTCCGCGGGCACGTGGTGGACTTCATCTCCGTCCAGCACTTCGCGGTCTTCAACCTCGCGGACTCGGCGATCGTCTGCGGCGGGATCCTGGTGGTGCTGCTCTCCTTCCGGGGCAGCAACCCGGACGGGACCGTCCACCAGCAGGTCGAGAAGGCCGGGAAGCCGGAATAGGGCGGAAAGCGGGCCCGCCTCCGGCCCCGTCCCCGCTCCGGGCCCCGGCCCCGGGTGACCGGCGGCAAGGGCGGGCCGCGTTTCCGGCATACTCGTACGGGTGAGTACCGCAGCGCAGATCCGCAGCCTCCCCGTTCCCGACGGCCTGGAGGGCGAGCGTCTCGACGCCGCCCTGTCCCGGATGTTCGGCTTCTCCCGGACCAAGGCCGCCGAGCTGGCCGCCGACGGCAAGGTGACGCTCGACGGCGCCGTGGCCGGCAAGTCGGACCGGGTGACCGCCGGTTCCTGGCTGGAGGTCGAGATCCCGGCCCCCGCCGCCCCGGTGCGGATCGTCGCCGAGCCGGTCGAGGGCATGCGGATCGTCCACGAGGACGAGGACATCGTGCTGGTCGACAAGCCGATCGGCGTCGCCGCGCACCCCAGCCCGGGCTGGACCGGCCCCACCGTGATCGGCGGGCTGGCCGCGGCCGGGTACCGGATCTCCACCTCGGGCGCCGCCGAGCGCCAGGGCATCGTGCACCGGCTGGACGTCGGCACCTCGGGGCTGATGGTGGTCGCCAAGTCCGAGCGCGCGTACACCGACCTCAAGCGGCAGTTCCACGACCGGATCACCGAGAAGCGCTACCACACGCTGGTGCAGGGCCACCCGGACCCGCTGAGCGGGACGGTGGACGCGCCGATCGGGCGGCACCCCAGCTCGGACTGGAAGTGGGCGGTCACCCGGGACGGCAAGCCGTCCGTCACCCACTACGACCTGATCGAGGCGTACCGGGCCGCGTCGCTGATGGCGATCAAGCTGGAGACCGGGCGCACCCACCAGATCCGCGTCCACATGTCCGCGCTGCGCCACCCCTGCGTCGGCGACCTCACGTACGGCGCCGACCCGACGCTGGCCAAGCGGCTGGGGCTGACCCGGCAGTGGCTGCACGCGGTCTCGCTCGGCTTCGAGCACCCGGCGGACGGGCAGTGGGTCGAGTTCTCCAGCGAGTACCCGGCGGACCTGCGGAAGGCGCTGGACATCATCGCGGCGGAGAGCTGAGGTGGCCGTTGCCGTGATCCGGGTCGCCGGGGACGAGGCGGACCTGGAACTGGTGCGGGCGGTCCGGCACGAGGTGTTCGTCGTCGAGCAGGACGTGCCGCAGGAGCTGGAGTACGACGAGTACGACGCGACCTCGGTGCACCTGCTGGCCGCCGGAGCCGACGGGGCCGGGCTGGGGACCGGGCGGCTGATCTTCGGTGAACAGGCGAGGAAGCTGACCGGCGGCGTCGAGGGGCGGGTGCTGCTCGGGCGGCTCGCGGTCGTCGCGGCGGCCCGGGGGACCGGGCTCGGGGCGGACCTCGTCCGGGCGATCGAGGCGGTGGCGGCCGAGCGCGGGGGCGTGGAGGTCGAGCTGCACGCCCAGGTGCAGGCGCTCGGGTTCTACGAGCGGCTCGGGTACGTGGCCGAGGGGCCGGTGTACGAGGACGCGGGGATACCGCACCGGACGATGACGCGGGTGCTGTAGGCGTTTCGGGTGGCGGGGCGCCGGGGGGCGGCCCGCCCGTACGACACCCGCCCCCCCGCCCCGGCGGGGGGGGGGGGGCTTCCCCACCAACCCCGGGGGGGGGGGGGCCGCCCCGGCGGTTGATCCGGGGGGTGGGGGGGGGGGGGGGGGGGGGCCCAACGACTGACGGCTGACAGCTGACAGC
>NZ_JBHTWX010000109.1:0-31014 GCF_042792155.1 Kitasatospora sp. NPDC056651
GGGGCGCCCCCCGGCGGCGCCCCCGGGGCCTGTCCCGGGGGGGCGGGGCCCCGGGGGGGGGGGCGGGGCCCCCCCGCGGCGCCCGGGCGGGGCCCCGGCGGCGCCCCCGCCGCGGCCCCCGCCCCTACGATCCTGCCAGCCGTCATCGACAAAGTGGCCTGGATCCACACCGAGGGCGGGAAGGTGCTGAGCACCCGTTCACGGGGCCGGGATGCCTACTGCCTGCCGGGTGGCAAGCGGGAGCCGGGGGAGAGCGACGTCGACACCCCGCTGAGGGAGATCAGGGAGGAGCTGACGGTAGCCGTCGTACCGGAATCGGCGGTGCTGCTGGGTGTGTTCGAGGCCCAGGCCCACGGCCGGCCGGACGGGGTCGTGGTCCGGATGACGTGTTACACCGCGGCGTACGAGGGGCGGCTGGAGGCGAGCGGCGAGATCGAGGAGGTGGTCTGGCTCGCGTACGGCGACAGGCATCGCACGTCCCCGGTCGACTGGCTCATCTTCGACCGCCTCCATGCGGCGGGTCTGCTGCTCTGATGCTCTGACATCGGGATGCGGTGGCGATCGCCATCGGATTCCCCTGGTGTACGTTCGAGCTCCCGCCGCGTTCGAAACTCCTTGCGCCGCGCCGCCATCAACTCGAAAGTCTGTTTGTCTACCGTGATACAGCCGCTGACTGCCCAGCCGCACGGAGTCCGTTCGACGAGCCCCTCCCGCCGGAGGCGGGCGACCATCCTCGGCGTGGGCGCGGTCGCCGCCGTGCTCGTACTGGCCGGGTGCAAAGCGGAGGCTGACGGCACGGCCGGCGGAACGGCTGACGGAAAGCCCAACGGAGCGCCGGTTCCGAGCGTCGTCGGCATGCACGGGGACAAGGCCAAGGACGCCTTGCAGCAGAAGGACGCCCACATAGCCAAGAGCGTGGACTTCAAGGACGTCCACCCGGGCGAGTCCCACACCCGCTCGGTCCTGATGCCGAGCCACTGGAAGGTGTGCTCCCAGCAACCGGCCGCCGGGGAACCCTCGGTGAAGGACATGACGGTGACGCTGTCCGTCGTGAAGAACGAGGAGGACTGCCCCGGGGCCGCGTCGCCCGCCCCGTCGGTCACCGCCCCGCCGTCCCCGGTCGCGAGCGAGGCGCCGGCCGTTCCGGCCGCTCCTGCCGCTCCGGCCGTCCCCGCCGCCCCGGCCGCTCCCGCCGCTCCCGCCACCCACGAACCGGCGCCGCAGCCCACCCCCGAGCAGCACCAGGCGGCCGGCTGCACCACCGACTCCAAGGGCAACTGCATCGTCCGGGGCCGGATCTGCCCCGGCAGCGCCCACGGTGACACCGGCACCGATGCGACGGGGCGCGTGCTCACCTGCGAGGACAAGAACGGCTGGCGCTGGGAGTGACCCCCGGCCGGAGCCTGTGACAACGACCCCTCTGAGGACGATCAACGCGTCCGGCTTGTCAGAGGGGTCGCCTGGCCTGTCGTGCGAGCGGCACCGGGGATTGCCGAGGCGGCAGCCCCGGAGCCGGGAATGGGCGGCGGAACCGACCGCCGACCTGGGCGAGTTGAAGAGGTGCTTCGCGGCGGCCGCGACCGCGGGCGACGCGATGGTCAAGTTCGAGTCGGACCGGGCCGGCCACACGTCAGGCCGTGAACCCTCCGCACACCCTCCGCACGGGCGAACGAAGGACTTTCGGTTACCGGCGGGAGCGGACGGTGTGGGATGGTGGCCCGGAAATTCCTCAACCAAGGGTCGGGTGCGATGGGCGTCACGCTGGGCGTGGTGGTGCTGACGATGGGGGACCGGCCTGCGGAGCTGACGGCGCTGCTGGACTCGGTGCGGGCCCAGGACGGCGGCGACAGCGGCGTGCGGACCGTGGTGCTCGGGCAGGGCACCAAGCTGCCCGAACTGCCGGAGTGGGTGGACACCGTGGAGCTGCCGGAGAACCTCGGCATCCCCGGCGGCCGCAACGCGGGCGTCGAGCGGCTGCGCGAACTGGGCGGCACCGACGTCCTGGTCGTCCTGGACGATGACGGCCTGCTGCCGCGCACCGACACCTTCCGGCTGGTCCGGGAGGCCTTCGAGCAGGATCCGCAGCTGGGCATCGTGTCCTTCCGCATCGCGGACGAGACCGGGCACACCCAGCGCAGGCACGTCCCCCGCCTCGGCGCGTCGGACCCGCTGGCGTCCGGGCCGGTCACCACCTTCCTGGGCGGCGGCCACGCCATCCGGATGAGCGTGATCGACCAGGTCGGGCTGTTCCCCGCCGCGTTCTTCTACGCCCACGAGGAGACCGACTTCGCCTGGCGCGCCCTGGACGCGGGCTGGCGCATCGACTACCGAGCCGACCTGGTGCTCCAGCACCCCCGCACCGACCCGGCCCGGCACGCCACCTACTACCGGCTGACCGCCCGCAACCGGGTCTGGCTGGCCAAACGCCACCTCCCCGCTGTCCTGGTGCCGGTCTACCTCACCTCCTGGACCCTGTACACGCTACTGCGCCGTCCGCCGCTGTCCGGTCTCAAGGCCTGGTGGTCCGGCTTTTTCGAGGGCGTCCGCACGCCCTGCCCCCCGCGCCGCCCGATGCGGTGGCGCACGGTGCGCCGGATGGCGAAGCTGGGCCGGCCGCCGGTGTTCTGAGCGGTGGGGTGGAGGTCCGTCCCTTCGCCCCGTGGAGGAGGTTCGCCGCCGCAGTCGACCTCGTGTCCGCCCGGTCAGATCACGGACGGGAACGCCCCGATCGGCCAGTGGTCGAGCCAGAAGGCCGCGGTGGAGGGATCGGGGAGGTCCATCGTGGAGCCGTCGTTGGGCAGCAGCTCTGTGGGGGCGAGGTATCCCTCGCCGGGGTTGAGCCGCAGCCGCAGGCAGCGCAGCGGATGCCCGGCGTGCACGTAGGCGCGGATGTCGTCGGTGTGCGGGCAGTGAGCCGGATCGTCCCTGCCGAGGCGTCGACAGATGGCCGACGCGTCGGTGTCGCCGATGAGGAGGTAGCGGGAGCCGGGGCCCGCGTTGAAGCACAGCCTGCGACGGGACGACCGACGGTGGGCGTACGGGAGCCGGTCCCAGTTGTCGAGGTGGATACCGAGCCGCTTCCCGTTCGTGGGGTTCACCGTGACGGTGAGGTCGTGCGCGGGGCTGGTGGCGTGGTTGGCGTACCGGGTGCGCGGTGATCGGGTGAACGGTGGATGGGTGGTCCACCAGGGGCCGTCCATGACGCCTGAGGTGTGCAGGTCGGGGAAGGCGATGAGTTCGACGGCCTCGGTTCCCGGCACGTGGTGCGGCGCGCGCAGGAGATCGGCCTCGGTGGCGCTGATGGGTGTCCACCGGCCGGCCGGAACCACCGTCCCGTCCTCGTGGGCCGGCTGGTCGTGCACGACCGCCGTGGTGGCGATCTGGCAGCGGTCGCGGAGCTTGGAGTGGCCGGTGAACACGATGAGCGGCCTCACGCAGGCGCTCCCTTCGCGTGGCGGTCAGTGGTGCGGAGGCAGGTCCTCGCTGTAGGTGACGTCCAGTTCGGCGAGGAGGGAATCGGTGAGCTGGTGCTGCTGGGCGCGGCTGATGACGGCTTCCCGCAGGTTCCCGACGCCGCGGACGGTGGACAGGTCGCTGCTGCTCAAGTCGAGTCCCTTGTACGTTCCGGCCCCGAACCCGGTGGCGCGCAGCGTGCAGTCGTGCATCACCACGCCGGTGAGGTCGCAGGCGGTGAAGGTGGCCTCGGTGAGCACGCACCGGTCGAACACGACCGGGCCGCTCGCACGGATCCGGTCGAAGGCGGCGTAGTCGAGGCGGCAGTTCTCGAACAGGACGCTGTCCAGGACGGCGCCGGTGATGGCCGCGCCCATGAGCCGGCAGTCCCGGAACAGGGTGCGGGACGCCTTGCTGCCGGTCAGTTGGAGCGAGCCGAGATCGCTGTCGGTGACCCGGACGGAGCTGAAACGGACGTTCTCGATGGTGGTGCGCTGGGCGTTGACGTTGTGGAGGATGCCGTTGCGCAGATCGGTCTCGGTGAGATCGAGGGCGCCGAGGTTCTGGTCGGTGTAGCGGAACTCCGTGACGGTGCTGCCGGGCCGGGGAGGGGAGTTGATGACGCCCAGGTACGGGTCGTCGCCCGGGTCGGGGAGGGTGACGGTGGTGCGACCGTAGCGGCGGGTGGGCACGGGGGTCCTCCGGTCGGTGGTCGGGTGCCGCCCGCTGCCCCGGGAGGCAGCGGGCGGCGTTGGCTGGGGAAGTCCCCATTGTGTGGCCGGTGGTGTCAGCGGTTGGACCAGTCGGACCAGGACGGCCCGTTGTTCCAGTTGTCCCAAGAGGCGCTGATTCCGGCCTTGGGTCGTTACGGTGCGCTGGAAGTCGGTGGGGCCGACTTCCAGCGCGGTGGGGTTAGGCGTGGGTGCGGGTGGCTTGGGTGCGGCAGTGGGTGAGGGCGTAGGCGAGGCAGGCTTCGGGCCGGCTCAGATCGCCCGACGCACCGGCCTCTCGACCAGTCGCGTCACGGAGATCATGAGTGGGCCTCGGGAAGTCTCCAGCATGGATGTGATCGAGCGGATTGCCGACGGCCTTCACATTCCCGGACGGATGCTCGGCCTCGCTGATCGGTCGTGGGAGGCAGTGGCCACCCCGGCCGGCTACCGGCCGGCCGCCGTACCCGAGACCTGGGAAGTCCTTGACATGCTGTCCCGTTCCACGGCGTCCGACGCCGCTCTGGCCCATTTGGAAGCGGCCGTCGCCGACGTGGCCTACCGCTACCCGTCGACTGTGCCTACCGAGTCCGTGCCCGTCCTCCAACGGCAGCTGACTGGCGTACACGAAATGCTCGCCCGCCCGCAGTCCCTCACCGCTCGGCGTCGTGGCGTCCAGATACTGGCTGCTGTCGCGGGCCTGCTCGGACTTGCTCATCATGACCTCGGCGACCGCAGCCGCAGTGAAGCACACTTCCACCTCGGGGCCATCGCTGCCGGCGAAGGAGAGGCAGACGATCTTCGTGCCTGGCTCCTCACCATGCAGAGCATTGTCGAGTACACCGCTGGTCGTCGTGACACCGCCACCTCCCTCCTCCGGCAAGCCGTCGCACATGCCGATGACGCGGCGCCCCGGCGTCGTGCATGGATCACTGCCAACCTTGCCCGCGCGCTTGCCGCAGGCGGTGACCGGAGCGCAGCTCTGGCCGCGCTCGACCAAGCCGCCCACCACCTCGACCTCGCAGAGGACGGTCCGATCGGTGGCCTTGACTTCTTCACCGCCCCGCGATTGGACGGTCTCGCCGGCGAGACCTACGCACACCTCGGTGAGCACGATGCCGCTGGCCGCCTCTTGGAGACTGCCATCGGCCGCAGGGCAGCCGCCGATCTCAAGGGGAGGGCCGTCCTCACTCTCGACCTTGCCGAAGTGCGGCTGGCCCAAGGTGACTTCGATGCCGCGTGTGCTACCGCACACTCTGCTCTCGATCTGGCCGGGGCCACCATCATCCAGCCGATTGTCCTGCGTGCTCGCGCGCTCCAGGCATCCCTGGCCCCCTGGTCGGCCGAGAGGCCCGTGCGGGAGCTTGCCACACGCGTGAGAGAGTCAGGGGCACAACTGGTGCGCGTGTAAAGGAGGCTGCCCGTGGAGTGGAAGGTGTTCGGGCGTCGGCAGGTGTTCGGGAGCCAGTGGGTCGAGGTCTGGCTCGATGACGTCGAGATCCCCGGTGTCGGTCGGATCGACCATCACGTCGTGCGCTACCCCCGTGCCTCGACCACCGCCGTCGTCACCAACGAAGCCGGCGAGTTCCTCCTCCTCTACCGGCACCGGTTCATCACCGGCCGCTGGGGCTGGGAAGTGCCCGCCGGGTGGGCAGAGCCCGGCGAGGAGCCGGCGGCGGCCATCGCCCGCGAAGTCGAAGAAGAGACCGGCTGGCGTCCCGGCCGGGTCGAGCCGCTGACCGAGTACGACGCCATGGCCGGTATCAGCGACGCCCACTTCCGCGCCTACCACGTCACCGGCTGCACCCGGATCGGTGAACCCGAGGACGTGTCGGAGGCGAGCCGCGTGGAGTGGGTCCCGGAAGCCGAAGTGGTGCGGCGACTCACGAACGGCGAGGTCGCTGACGGACCTTCGCACGCCGCCCTGTCCTACTATCTGGGCCCGCATCGACTTGCTCAGCGTTCCTGACCGGCCCGGCAGCGGAGGCGGCGGGTCATGGCCAGGCGTGACTACATGGACGACCCCAACGCCCCGAGGGCGAACTCGCTGGTCCCGGCCGATGGCTCAAGCCCCTCACATCCTCGTAGGCCGCGATCCGCTGTCCGATGCTGATTCCGTCCGGAGGCACCACGCTGGTCCCCATCCCGTGCATGCGTTGAACCCGTGTGCGTGGGACCGTACCCCGAGCACGGCCGGCCATGGATCCTTTCGGCAACAGGTGTTGACGCTGGTCGAAATTCGGCACAGTCGGCGCGGAAGCTCAAGCGGCCGATCGTCGCCTTTGAGGGTGGTGTCAGTGGGCGGGTGAGTCGATGCCCAGGATGTCGCCGAGCTTGCGTGTGAGGGTGGTGCTGGTGTGGCCGGCGCGTTGCAGGATCACCCCGGGGAGAGCCTGGTGGCGGGCCCAGCCAGGGTGATCAGTGCAAACCCGAAGCAGAGTGTCCAAGGCGGCGTCGTACTGGCGGGTGTCGGCCTGGGCGAGGGCGATGTCCAGCCCGAGCCGGTTCCGGGCGGCCTGCGGCAGCGGGGACAGGTCGCCGAGGTTGCGGGCGAGCGTCAGGGCCTTGTCCGGGTCGCCCATGACGGTGTGGAGGCCGACGGCCTGCGCGGTGACCGTGGTGGGCCCGAAGCTGGTGCCGTTGACCATCACATCGCTGCCCATTCTGGCTGCGACCGCCTGTCCCTGGGAGAGCAGATCTCGGGCACGGTCGGGGTCTCCATGGCGGGAGGCGACGACGGCGGCGAAGGTGACGTGCCAGCCGTAGGTGGCCAGCGTCTCCAGGTCCCTTTCCGTAGGCAGCGGTTCGATCGACGTGAACGCGTCCTGGGCGGTTCTGGCGGCCTGGTCGAGGCGGGAGTCGCGCAGGTAGATCCAGGACCGGCCGCAGTCCACCATGGCAGCCCGCAAGGGGTCGGCGGCCTGGTGGACGTGGTGGCGTGCGCGGCCGATCGCCGCGTAGGCCAGGTCGCGGGCGCCGTGGAACTGGGCGGTGTAGGAGGCGAGTCGGTAGGCGTCGGTGAGGATGCTCTGAGCCGTGCACCGCTCGCCTTCCGGGGCGGATCGCAGGAGGGCGGCGGCTTCGGTGATGGCGGGGGCGGCGAGGCTGCCGGCACGGGTGTAGTCCCCGGCGCGGTAGTCCGCCCATGCCCGCGCGAGATCGGCCCGCAGTATCGTGGCGTCCGGCGGTTCGACGTCGGTTCCGACCCCCATGGCGGTGTCGTGCACGACGCGCGAAAGTTCCCGCAGCATTGCCCGGTCGCCGATCAGTGAAGCCCTTCGGGGCGCTTGCTGCCCGAGGATCACCGAGAGATCCGTGTGCAGTGCGGCGGACAGTTTGAGTAGCGACGGGAGCCCGATGCCGCCTCCGTCCCTCTCCGCTTTGCGGACGGTCGAGACGGATACCCCGGCGGCCTCGGCCAGTTCTTCCAGCGTCATGCCGGCCCGCAGCATCTTGATGCGCTGGCCGGTGGAGTAGGCGGACCACTGCGTCATGGGTGCCTCCGAAGGTGAGCAACCTCGGATCGGACACTACCCTCGTCACCCGCTCGCTGGGCTGTTCGCGGCCGTTCAGGTCGCGATCGTCACGCCGAGCAGGCCCGCTATGCGGTCGGCGGTGCCGGGCTGCCCGTCGGCGAGGACGGTGGTGATGCCGAATTCCTCGGCCGGGGGCAGGTTCGCCGGGTTGTCGTCCACGAACAGGCAGGCCTCGCCGGGGAGTTCGAGTCGATCCAGCGCGAGCCGGTAGATCGCCGGGTCGGGTTTGGCCACTCCTTCCCGCTCGGAGATGACCGTGACATCGAACAACTCCCAGACGTCCAGGGCCTCATAGGGATCGTAAGGGTCGAGGCCGAACGAGTTGCTCAGCAGCGCGACCTTGAGACCTGCCTGCCGCGCGGAGCGGGCGAGCGCGATCATGTCCTCGGCTGCCCGGACGCCGCCCCATGCCCGGCCCATGAGGTTCTCGTGCTCCGGCACGCCGAGGATGGGCGCCGCCTGCCTATTCCACTCCGCCTGGCTCAGCCGTCCCGCTTCGAGTTCGGTGTACAGCCGGCTGACCTCCGGATCCTGGCCGAGTGTCCGCCGCCACGCCTCGCCGTCGAGACCCTGGGCGAGGCACCACGCGCGGAGCGCGGGCCCGGCGTTGGCTGTCAGGACGCCGACGAAGTCGAGGATCAGGGCGGCGAAGGGGAGTTCGGCGCGACCGGGGCGGGTGGCGGTCGGGGCGGTCATCGTCATGGCGGGTTTCGTCCTCCGATGGTCCTTGGGCCTGCTGCTACTTCCGGGCGTTGAGGCGGCGGGTGGGTTCCGCCGTGGTCGGGTCTTCCGGCCACGGGTGGCGGGGGTAGCGGCCCCGCAGGTCCGCGCGGACGGCACGGTAGCCGTCGCGCCAGAAGGACGCCAGGTCGCCGGTGACGGCGGCGGGCCGTCCGGCCGGGGACAGCAGGTGGATGGTCAGCGGCACCCGGCCCCCGGCGAGGGCAGGGGCCGCCGTCCAGCCGAAGAGTTCCTGCAACTTGACGGCCAGCACCGGGCGTTCGGTGCTGTAGTCGACTCGTATCTTCGAGCCGGACGGCACCGTGATGCGCTCGGGGGCGAACTCGTCGAGCCGCCCGGCTTCGCCGCTCGCCCATGGCAGGAGGCGCTGGAGGGCGGCGGTCGTGTCGATGCGGGCGAGGTCTGCGCGGCGGCGGGCGCGGGAGAGTTCGGGCTCCAGCCACTCGTCGGCGCGCTCCAGCAAGGCGCCATCGCTGACGTCGGGCCATGGGTCGCCGATGGCGGTGTGGAGGAAGGCCAGACGCTCCCGGAGGTTGGAGGGGAACGTGAGCAGCGTGCTGACGCCGTCGCGGGCGAGGCCCTCCAGCAGGGCGGCCCGAACGAGGGCCCGGTCGGGGCGGTCCAAGGGCTTTTCGGCGAGCTCGATGGCGCCCAGGGACTCGACCCGCCGGGAGACGACCTCCCCGCGCCGGGTGTCCCAGTGGACTTCGGCCCGGCTGCTGACCAGCGCCGCGCCCGCGACCAGGGCGGTGGCCTCGTCCAGCGCCGCCGCGTGCAGGACGCGGGCGGACGGGGACCCGGCCGGGCGGTCGGCGACCGCGACGGCGAGCCAGGGCAGGGCGCCGAGCCGGGTGTCGGGGGCGAGTTCGGCGGCCGTACCGGAGGCCATCAGGTACGGGCTGCGCTCGCCGGGGGCGGGCCGCTCGACCCGGGCGCGGGCGATGCGTTCGGGGAAGGCGAGGGCGACGACGAGTCCGGCGGCGGTGGTGTCGGGCAGGTCGGTGGCGGGTTCGTCGGAGGTGGCACGCAGCAGGCGGCGGACTTCGTCGCGCCAGCGGCCCGCGTACGGGTCGCGCGACGAGCGCACCGTGCGCCACACCGCGCCGAGGTCGTCGCCGAGGGCGCGCGGCGGCTCTTCGGAGAGCAGCGCGACCACTTCGGCCGCCCGGCGGGCGCCGACCGCCGCCGCGCCGTCGACCAGGGCGCGCCCGAGCCGGGGGTGCAGCCCGGTGCGGGCGAGGCGGATGCCGCGCGCGGTGGCCCGGCCGTCGGCGTCCACGGCGCCGAGGGCCTGGAGGGTCTGCCGGGCGGCGGCCATCGCCCCGGCGGGCGGGGCGTCGGGCAGGGCGAGGCCGGTGGCGTCCGGGTCGCCCCAGCAGGCGGCCTGGAGGGCGAACGGGGTGAGGTCGGCGAGTGCGATCTCCGCTGTGGGGAAGCGGGCGGCGCGGGCGTCCTCGGCCTCGTTCCAGCAGCGGTAGACGGTGCCGGGGGCCTCGCGTCCGGCCCGGCCGGCCCGCTGCCGGGCGGCGGCGAGAGAGGCCCGGACGGTGACCAGAGCGGCGAGCCCACGGGCGTGGTCGGTGCGCGGTTCGCGGGCGAGCCCGGCGTCGACCACGACCCGGACGCCGGGCACGGTGAGCGAGGACTCGGCGACGGCGGTGGCGAGCACGACGCGCCGCGAAGCGCCCGGGGTGAGCGCGGCGTCCTGGACGGCCTGCGGTGCGCGGCCGTGCAGTTGCAGCACCTCGGCCGCCACCCCGCCGAGCTGGCCGGCGACCCGGGCGATCTCGCCGACGCCGGGCAGGAAGCAGAGCACGTCGCCGTCGTGTTCGCTCAGCGCCCGTCGGACGGTCGAGGCGACGTGGTCGAGCAGCGCCGGGTCCACCCGGGTGCCGTGCGCGGGCCGGACGGCGCGCGGCGGCGGGGCCCAGACGACCTCGACCGGGTGGGAGGTGCCGTGCGCCTCCACGACCGGGGCGCCGCCGAGCAGTTCGGCCCAGGCCTCGGTGTCGGAGGTGGCCGAGGCGCAGACCAGCCCGAGGTCGGGTCGCAGCGCCGCCCGGACGTCCAGCAGGAAGGCGAGCGCGGTGTCGGCGTCCAGGTGCCGTTCGTGGCACTCGTCCAGCACCACGAGGTCCACGCCGGGCAGTTCCTGGTCCCGCTGGAGCCGTTGCAGCAGCACACCGGTGGTGACCACCTCGACGACGGTGTCGGGGCCCACCTTGCGGTCGCCGCGCACCGTGTACCCGACCTCGCGGCCCACGGACGAGCCGAGCAGCCAGGCCATCCGGCGGGCGGCGGCCCGGACGGCGAGCCGGCGCGGCTCGGCGACCAGCACCCGGCGTACGGGCGAGGCGTCCAGCAGCCCGGCCAGGGCGAGCGGCACCAGCGTGGTCTTGCCGGTGCCGGGCGGGGCGGCGAGGACGGCGGTGCCGTGCCCGGCCAGCGCGTCGTGCAGGGCGGGCAGGGCGGTGCGGACGGGCAGGTCGCGCCGGGCCGGGTTCAGCAAGACGGCTCAGCCCCGCTCGGTGACGAAGATCGCCGTGCCGGGGATCAGCCGCCCGCGCAGCGGGGACCAGCCGCCCCACTCCTGCTCCAGTCCGGCCGGCCACTCGGGCTCGACGAGGTCGACCAGCCGGAAGCCCGCGGCGACGAGCTCGCGGACCCGGTCGCCGAGGGTGCGGTGGTGCTCGACGTAGGTGGCGCGGCCCTGCTCGTCCTGCTCGACGTACGGGGTGCGGTCGAAGTAGGAGGACATCGCGGTGAGGCCCTCGACGCCCGGCTCGTCCGGGAAGGCCCAGCGGATCGGGTGGGTCACCGAGAAGACCCAGCGCCCGCCCGGGCGCAGCACCCGGTGCACCTCGCGCATCAGGGCCTCGGTGTCGGCGCTGAACGGGACGGCGCCGTAGGCGGAGCAGGCGAGGTCGAAGGAGGCGTCGGCGAAGGGGAGGACGGCGGCGTCGGCCTGGACGACGGGGACGGGTGAGGCGCCGCGGCCGAGGTCGATCCGGCGGGAGTGCTGGAGCTGGCGGTAGGAGATGTCCAGGGCGACCGGCCGGGCGCCCCGGGCGGCGAGCCAGCGGGAGCACTGGGCGGCGCCGGCGCCGATCTCCAGGACGGCCTTGCCCTCGACGGAGCCGAGCAGGCGGGCGTCGGCCTCGTCCAGGCCCTCGGGGCACCAGGTGAAGCGGTCGTCGCCGAGGAAGTCGCCGTGCTCGTCCTGGTACTCGTCGGCGTTGCGGTCCCACCAGTGCCGGCTGGCCCGGCTGCTCTCCCCGGTGCCGGCCGCGCGGCGCACCGCGTCGTCGCCGTCCTCCTCCTCGGCTGGCGCGGGCTCCGCCGGGGAGGTGTCAAGATCGTGCAGGTCCGGCTGGGGGGTGGTGGCCACGGTGACAATGCCCATCGCGTAGGGTATGGAATGCGGAAGCGCCGCTGCCGAGAACCGGCCCGTGAGGGTTCGGCTCCTGGCGGTGGCATCCGGGGAAGTGGGCCCCTGCGGGCGCCGCCGCGAGGCGCGCAATCGGAGGATATGGCCTGATCCATACCAGGCTCCACCGTCTTGCCGTCCTTCGGCATTGACCATGCCTGGCCGTCCCCGTATGCTACAAGTTGCGCTGCGGGCCTGCGCGCCTCGGACGGAGCAGGTCGCGCTCGCATCTGTCGAAGACCCCACGGTCGCAAGACGGACGCCGGTTCTCGTTGTACGGGAATTTCGGTGCGCCGTGTTCTTGGCTGTCCGGCTTTCGGTGGGAGCGATACGGGCCCTCCGCGTGGCATTACCTACGACTTTCATGTCCGTACCGGAGCCCTTTTCCTAATGACGAGCCCCACCGACTCCTCCCTCAGCACCACCCCGCAGGTCGCGGTCAACGACATCGGCGACGCGGAGGCCTTCCTCGCCGCGATCGACGAGACCATCAAGTACTTCAACGATGGCGACATCGTCGAGGGCGTCATCGTGAAGGTCGACCGTGACGAGGTCCTCCTCGACATCGGTTACAAGACCGAGGGCGTCATCCCGTCCCGCGAGCTCTCGATCAAGCACGACGTTGACCCGCACGAGGTCGTCGCCGTCGGTGACAACATCGAGGCCCTGGTCCTCCAGAAGGAGGACAAGGAGGGTCGTCTCATCCTGTCCAAGAAGCGCGCTCAGTACGAGCGTGCCTGGGGCACGATCGAGAAGATCAAGGAAGAGGACGGCATCGTCACCGGTACCGTCATCGAGGTCGTCAAGGGTGGTCTCATCCTCGACATCGGCCTCCGGGGCTTCCTCCCCGCCTCGCTGGTCGAGATGCGTCGCGTCCGCGACCTCCAGCCCTACGTGGGCAAGGAGCTCGAGGCCAAGATCATCGAGCTGGACAAGAACCGCAACAACGTGGTCCTGTCCCGCCGTGCCTGGCTGGAGCAGACCCAGAGCGAGGTCCGCCAGACCTTCCTCACCACCCTGCAGAAGGGCCAGGTGCGCTCCGGCGTCGTCTCCTCGATCGTCAACTTCGGTGCCTTCGTGGACCTGGGTGGCGTCGACGGCCTGGTGCACGTCTCCGAGCTGTCCTGGAAGCACATCGACCACCCGTCCGAGGTTGTCGAGGTCGGCCAGGAGGTCACCGTCGAGGTTCTCGACGTTGACATGGACCGCGAGCGCGTCTCCCTGTCGCTGAAGGCGACCCAGGAGGACCCGTGGCAGCAGTTCGCCCGTACCCACCAGATCGGCCAGGTCGTTCCGGGTAAGGTCACCAAGCTGGTTCCGTTCGGTGCGTTCGTCCGCGTGGACGAGGGCATCGAGGGTCTGGTCCACATCTCCGAGCTGGCCGAGCGCCACGTCGAGATCCCGGAGCAGGTCGTCCAGGTCGGCGACGAGATCTTCGTCAAGGTCATCGACATCGACCTCGAGCGTCGCCGCATCAGCCTGTCGCTCAAGCAGGCCAACGAGGCCCTGGGTGCCAACCCGGCCGAGGTCGAGTTCGACCCGACCCTGTACGGCATGGCCGCCTCGTACGACGACCAGGGCAACTACATCTACCCGGAGGGCTTCGACCCCGAGGCGAACGACTGGCTGCCCGGCTTCGAGAAGCAGCGCGAGGAGTGGGAGCGCCAGTACGCCGAGGCGCAGACCCGCTTCGAGCAGCACCAGGCCCAGGTCATCAAGAGCCGCGAGGCCGACGCCCAGGCCGCCGAGGAGGGTGGCGACGCCGTCGCCGCTGCCGCCGGTGGTTCCTACTCGTCCAGCAGCGACGAGGGCTCGGGCGCCCTGGCCTCCGACGAGGCCCTGGCCGCCCTGCGCGAGAAGCTGGCCGGCGGCCAGAGCTGAGGCTCTCGCTTCCCGCTAGCCGATAGCTAGACGGTGGGCCCCACCCGGAATTTCCGGGTGGGGCCCATTCGGTTTGTGCGGCCTGCTTTTCGCACGGCCCCGTTCGCAGGCCCCGTTCGCGCGGGGCATTTCGTTTTCCGCGATGATTTATGCCGCGCCGACTTATGTGTTCGTTATGTGAAGATAAATGTGAGATGGGGCTCATTGCCCGTCTATAGGCCGGAGTTCCGGTTGCGCCTAGATTGAGGGCAGCTGCCCGAAAGGCTCCTCATGCGCAATCCCTCCTCCGCCGCCCCCACCGCCGTGGTCGGTGGCCGGTTCGCGGCCCTCGGCCGGTTCTGCTTCCGCCACCGCCGCTGGGTGCTCGGCCTGTGGGCCGTCGTCCTGGTGGTCGGCGTCCTGATCGGGGGCCGGGTCTTCGAGGGCTCGGTGGCCGGGGCCTCCTCCGCCACCGCCGAGGCCGACCGGGGCAGCGCGGTGGTCGCCGCCGCCGACCCGGCCAAGGGCACCGTCACCGCCGTGGTGGACGGCCGACCGGTGGACGATCCGGCGGTGAAGGCCGCGGTGGAGCGGGCCACCGCCGAGGTCGCCGGCCTGCCCGGGGTCTCCGCCGCCCTGGACGCGTACGGCCCCGGCCCGGAGCCGGCCGCGCTGCGCTCCGCCGACGGGACGGCGAGCCTGGTCACCGTACGGATGGCCGACAGCGCGAGCAGCGCCCAGACCGACGCCGTCAGCGAGCGGCTCGCACGGCTGGACGGGGCGGGCGGCGCCCACGTCACGGTCGGCGGGGACCTGGTGCTCCAGCAGGAGGTCAAGCAGCAGACCGAGAAGGACACCAAGTTCGGCGAGATGGTGACGCTGCCGCTCACGCTGATCGTCATGGTGCTGGTCTTCGGCGGGCTGGCGGCGGCCTCGCTGCCGGTGATCGGGGCGGTCGCCTCGGTGGGCGGAGCGCTGCTGGCCATGTTCGGGTTCAGCCGGATCATGGACATCGACACCAGCGTGCTGCCGATCGCCACGGTGCTGGGGCTCGGGCTCTCCATCGACTACGCGCTGCTCATGGTGAATCGTTTCCGTGAGGAACGTGGCCACGGCGCGGGCATCGCCGCCGCCGTGGAGCGGACCGCGGCGACGGCCGGGCGCACCGTGGCCTTCTCCGGACTGACCGTGGCCGTCGCGCTCTCGGGCCTGTTCGTCTTCACCAGTCCGGTGCTCGGTGCGGTGGCGGCGGCCGGGGTGAGCGTGGTGGTGATCGCCGTCGCCGCCGCGCTGACCCTGATCCCCGCCCTGCTGGGCTTCGCCGGCGCGCGGATCAAGGCGCCCGCCGCGCCCGTCGCGGACGAGGGGTTCTTCAGCCGGACCGTGCGCCGGGTGCGCAAGCGGGCGGTGGCGGTGACCCTCGCCTCGGTGGCCCTGCTGATGGCGGCGGGGGCGCCGTTCCTGCACGCCGAGATGCGCAGCTCCGGCGCGGCCGTGCTGCCCGCCTCCTCGGCCGGTCGGCAGGTCGCCGAGACCGTCGACCAGCGGTTCCCGCAGGCCTCGGCCGCACCGATCACGGTGGTGGTCGAGGGCGGTGCGAAGGTGGCGCAGGCGTACGCGGACGAGGTCGTGGCCAAGCTGCCCGGGGTGAGCGGGGTGCGGGCGGTGACCCCGGTGGGCGAGGCGGTGTCCACCGTCGACGTGCTGGTGCCGGGCGACCCCCAGGGCAAGTCGGCCAAGCAGGTGGTGGAGGAGCTGCGGGCCGACCGCGGCGGGCTGACCACCTACGTCACAGGCGGCGCGGCCTCGGTGGTGGACTTCCAGGACGAGCTGTTCTCGCGCGGACCGTGGGCGCTCGGCCTGGTCGCGCTGGGCACGCTGGTGCTGCTGTTCCTGATGACCGGCTCGGTGGTGATGCCGGTCAAGGCGCTGCTGATGAACCTGCTCTCGCTGGGCGCCTCGCTCGGCGCGCTCACCCTGGTGTTCCAGGACGGGTACTTCAGCGGGCTGCTGGGGTTCAGCCCGACCGGCGGGCTGGAGACGTTCATCCCGGTGCTGGTCTTCGCCTTCGCCTTCGGGCTGTCGATGGACTACGAGGTGTTCCTGCTCTCCCGGATCAGGGAGCTGACCCTGCGCGGGCACGACTGCGTCCGGGCGGTGGAGCTGGGCGTGCAGCGCAGCGGTCGGATCATCACCTCGGCGGCGATGCTGATGGTGATCGTCTTCGCCGGGTTCGCCCTCGGGGACATGCTGATGGTCAAGCAGATGGGCATCGCGCTGGCCGTCGCCGTCGCGGTGGACGCCACCCTGGTGCGCTGCCTGCTGGTGCCCGCCGCGATGAGCCTGTTCGGCGAGTTCAACTGGTGGGCGCCCGCCCCGCTGCGGCGGCTGCACCGGCGGTTCGGGCTGAGCGAGCACGTCGAGCTGCCGGAGGTCGGGCCGGTGGCGGTTCCGGCGCCGCGGCCGGTGGTGGAACCGATGACGGAAGCAGCGGTGGAACCGGCGGCCCAGGACCTGGTGGGTTCAGCTCAGTCGGTCTAGCAGCGCGACCGCGGCGCGCAGCCGCTCCTGTTCGGCGGGGCTGAGCCGGGACTCGATCGCGGCGGCGATGTGGTGTTCGCGGCGGGCGCGCTGGTCGAGCAGGGCGGTCCGGCCGGCCTCGGTGGCGGTGATCAGCTGCTTGCGGCCGTCGGTGGGGTGGGGCTGCTGGGTGACCAGTCCGGCCTCGGTCATCAGGGCGACGGTGCGGGCCATCGACTGGTGGCGGACGCGCTGGAGCTCGGCCAGGTCGGCGATCGTGCAGGTGCGTTCGTCGCGGACCAGCAGGCCGAGCACGGCGGCCTGGTTCTGCGGCAGTTCGTCGCCGGTGCGCAGGGAGCGGACCAGGCTGCCGAGGGCGGTGCGCAGGTCGGCGGCGAGTTCCAGGGTGTCCGGGTGTGGGGCTCGGCTGGTCATGGGAGGATTCTACCGAAAATATGTACAGCATGGCTGTACAGTCTTGCTGTATGGTTTTCGGCATGCGAATCACCAAGTTCGGACACGCCTGCGTACGCGTCGAGCACGGGGACACCACCGTCGTCATCGACCCGGGGGCCTTCACCGACCCGGGCGCACTGGCCGGGGCGGACGCCGTCCTGATCACCCACGAGCACATGGACCACTTCGAGGAGTCCCGGCTGCGCGCCGCGCTGGCGGCCGACCCGGCCCTGCGGGTGTGGACCAACGCCGCCGTCGCCGCGCGACTGGAGGGCGCGGCGCGCCGGGTCCACGCGGTCGGCGAGGGCGACGCCTTCGAGATCGGTGGGCTCGGGGTCTCGGTGCACGGCGAGTGGCACGCGGAGATCCACCCGGACATCCCGCGGGTGACGAACATCGGCTTCCTCCTCGACGGCCGGCTGTTCCACCCCGGCGACGCGTTCACCGTGCCGCCGCACCCGGTGGAGACCCTGCTGCTGCCGCTGGCGGCCCCCTGGAGCAAGGCCTCCGAGGTGATCGACTACGTCCGGGAGGCCGGGCCGCGCCGGGCGGTGCCGGTGCACGAGGCGGTGCTCAGCCCGATCGGGCTCGCCGTGCAGACCCGGCTGGTCGGGCCGGAGGGGCCCGGTACGGGCGCGGAGCTGGCGGTCCTGGGGGAGGGCGAGAGCCTGGAGCTGGGCTGAGCCGACGCGGAGGGGCCCGGTCCTGACGCCGCCGGTGCCGCGCCGGTAGCCTGACGCCATGCTGAAGATCGGACTGACGGGTGGCATCGGCGCGGGCAAGAGCGAGGTGTCCCGGCTGTTCGCCGCGCACGGCGCGGTGATCGTGGACTCCGACGTGATCGCCCGCGAGGTGGTCGCCCCCGGGACGGACGGCCTGGCGGCCGTGGTCACCGAGTTCGGCCCGCAGGTGCTGCGGGAGGACGGCGCGCTGGACCGTCCGGCGCTCGGGGCTATCGTGTTCGCCGACCCGGAGCGGCTGAAGGCGCTGAACGCGATCGTCCACCCGCTGGTGCGGGCCCGCTCCGCCGCGCTGGAGGCGGCGGCCGCGCCGGACGCGGTCGTGGTGCACGACGTGCCACTGCTGGCGGAGAACGGACTGGCGCCGCTGTTCGACCTGGTCGTGGTGGTGGACGCGGCCGACGAGGTGCGGGTGGACCGGCTGGTGCGGCTGCGCGGGATGGCCGAGGAGGAGGCCCGGGCCCGGATGGCCGCGCAGGCCTCCCGGGAGGAGCGGCTGGCGATCGCGAACCTGGTGATCGACAACGGCGGCGGGCTGGCGGAACTGGCGGCCCGGGTGGACGAGGTGTGGGCGCAGCTGGCGCGGCGGGCGGCGGCCTGAGGGCGGTCGGCCCCCGGGGCGGTGCCGGGCGGCCGGTGACGCCGCTCAGGCCGTGCCGAGTGGCAGCCGGGCGCGGACGGCGAAGCCGCCCTCCGGGGTCGGTCCGGCGTGCAGGGTGCCGCCGAGGTCGCCGGCCCGGGTGCGCATGCCGTGCAGGCCGTGGCCGCCGGAGGGCAGTTCCGGGTGCGCGGCCCGCCCCGGCTGCCCTGCTTGCCCCGGCTGCCCTGCCTGTCCTGCTTGCCCTGCCCGCCCTGTCTGTCCGGCGGTGGGCCCGGTGTCCCCGTCGCCGGTGGGGGAGTTGACCACCGCCAGGCGCAGCCCGTCCGGTTCGACCTCGACGGTGACGGCCACCTCCGCTGCCGGGGCGTGCTTGTGCGCGTTGGTCAGCGCCTCCTGGACGATCCGGTAGGCCGCGTGCTGCACGGCGGGACCGGGGCCGGCCGGCCCGTCGGCCGGGCCGTTGACGGTCAGTCCGACCGCCAGCCCGGCCTGCCGGGACTCCTCGACCAGGGCGGGCAGCGCGAGCAGCGAGGGCGCCCGGTTGGTCCCGGTGGTCAACGCGCCCAGCAGGACGCGCAGTTCGGTGAGTGCCTGGAGCCCGAGGGTGCGGATCAGGCCGAGCGTCTCCCGGACGGCGGCCGGGTCCCCGGCCTGGGCGACCTGCCCGGCGCCCGCGTGCAGGGTGATCAGCGAGACCCGGTTGGACACCACGTCGTGCATCTCCCGGGCGAGCCGGGCGCGTTCCTCGGCCACCGCGCGTTCCTCGGCGTGCCGGCGGGCCTCCTCCAGCAGCCGGTTGCGCTCGCCGAGCAGCCGGTTGCGTTCGGCCAGCCCGTCGACGGTGCGGGCGCGCTGGTGGGCGGTCAGCCCGAGGGCGAGCGGCACGGCTCCGAAGAGCAGCGGGTCCTCGACCAGGTTGGCGAGTCCGGACGGGGTGCCGATCTCGCGGAGGTCCCCGAGATCCCCGAGTCCTCCGAAGACTCCGAGGCCCCCGAGGTCGAACGGGATGAGCAGCCGGAGTTCGGCCAGGGCCGCCAGGACGTACACCAGGGTGGTGGTGCCGCGCCGCGCGGTCAGCCCGTAGAGCGCGATGGCGAGCGGGAGTTGGCCGCTGACCAGGGTGACCGCGGCGACGGCGGCCGGGTGGCGCCGCCGCAGCGCGAGGGCGAGCGCGCCGGCCGCCATCAGGACCGCGTTGGCCGTCGGCGAGGTGGTCGGGCCGATGTCCGCGTCGTTCGCGGCGAGCGGGACGAGGACCAGCAGCACCAGGGCCGTCGGGGCGAGGGCCCGGACGGGGCCGGGCAGGCGCAGGGGTGGGCCGGGCAGCGGTGCGGCGAGGTCGGCGGCCGACTGGTCGGTGGGCTGCTGCATGAGGGGCATGCTTCCACACCGCCGCGGCGCCGGGCCGATCGTCCGGTCGAGTGGCCGGGAACGGACTGGTGAAAGGCCGTGGGCGGAGGAGAGCATGGCGGAATGGATGATCGTTTCTCGCCCGAGGCCGTGACCGCGACGGGGTCCGAGCCGCACCTCGCCGGGGCCCCGGTGGTCGAACGGCTCGCGCAGTACGGCCGTACCGAGCAGCAGGAGATCCTCGGCCCCGGGGACGATCCGTACGGCGTCGCGTACACCGGGCTGTCCTTCCGGTCCAAGGAGATCCACTTCGGCGTCCGGGCCGCCGACGGCCGGCTCGTCGCCCACACGGGCCTGGTGCCGCTGCCGCTCACCGTGGGCGGCAACGACCTGACGGTGATCGGCGTCGGCGGGGTCTGCGTGGCGCCCGACCGGCGCCACGGCGGCCTCGCGCGGGCCGTGGTCGGGGTCGCCCTCGACCACGCGCGCACCCTCGGCCACCGGTACGCGCTGCTGTTCTGCCGTCCGCCGCTGGCCGCGTTCTACCGGGGGATCGGCTTCCGGGAGGTGGCGCGGGCGGTGACGGTGGAGCAGCCGGAGGGGCGGCTGGCGGAGATGCCGCTGCGCACCCTGTGGGCCCCGCTGGTCGCGGGGGCCGGGTGGCCGGAGGGGCCGGTGCGGTTGCGGTCGCTGCCGATGTGAGGCGCGGTCAGGCGCCGGCCGTGGAAGCCGCGTGCGCCGTGGAGTCCGCGTGCGCTGTGGAGCCCGTGGAGCCCGTGGAGTCCGTGTGCGCCGCGGACGCCGTGGAGTCCGCGTGGGCCACGGCGGCGACGGCCAGCGCGCGGATCATCGGGTGCGCCCGGGTGCCGTCGCCGGACAGCTCGGGCTGGAACAGCGAGGCCAGGAAGAACGGATGGCCGGGCAGTTCCAGGATGCGCACCGACCCGGAGCCGTCCGTGCCGCTGAACCGCAGGCCGTGCGTGGTGAGCCGGTCCAGGTAGGCGTCGTTGAGGCCGTACGAACAGTGGTAGCGCTCCTGGGTGCGGGTGGTGCCGAGGACCCGCTCGGCGAGGCTGCCGGGAGTGATCGTGACGGCCCCCTCGTGGCCGACCAGCGAGCAGGCCAGTGGGGCGATCACCTGCTGGTCCGCCTCCGGGCGCTCCTCGCCGTGGACGGCTCCGGCCAGGCCGCAGACGGTGCGGGCGTACTCCAGCACCGCGTGCTGGAACCCGCCGCAGGTGCCGAGGAAGGGGATGCCGCGTTCGCGGGCGGTCCGGACGGCGGCCAGCGCGCCGGCCTCGCTGCGGTAGGGGCTGCCGGGCAGCAGCCAGATCGCGTCGAAGCCGTCCAGGGCGCCGGGCCCGGCGGCGTCCCCGGTCGGGATCCAGTAGGCGTCCAGGACGAGGTGGTCGTGCTCGGCGAGGGCGTCGAGCAGGCCGGGGACGCGGGCGTGCGAGCGGACGGCGGGGGAACGGTCGCCGACCAGGGCGACCCGCGGGGTCAGGTAGGTCATGCGGCTATCCTGGCCCGGCATCCGAGATCAGCGCCAACGATGATTCCTTAAGCTTCGATCAGATCGGTTGATGACCGCCGTGGACCCGCAGCAGCTGCGCACCTTCGTCACCGTCGCCCGCCTCGCCTCCTTCTCGGACGCGGCGCGGACACTCGGCTACACCCAGTCCGCGGTCTCGCAGCAGATCGCCTCGCTGGAGGCGGACCTCGGCACCGCCGTGCTGGTCCGCCGCCCGGTCGGCCCGACCGCGGCCGGTCAGCGGCTGCTGGAGCACGCCGCGCCGCTGCTGCTCCGGCTGGAGGCGGCGCGCGCCGACGTCGCACGCCTGGCGGGCGCCCCGAGCACCCGGCTGGTGCTCGGGGCCACCCCGCTGGCGGTCGGCGCGGCACTGGGGCGCGCGCTCGGCGAGGTGCGCCGGGCGTACCCGGGGGTGGACCTGGTGGTCCGGGTGCTCGCCCAGGACGTGCTGCCCGCCCGGGTGGCCACCGGCGAGGTCGACCTCGCCCTGATCGACGGCCTGGCCGCGCCCAGCGACCCGCTGCCGCTGCCCGACGTCGGCCCGCTGCGCACCCTCGCGGTGGCCGAGCAGCCGGTCGCCGTCGCCCTGCCGGCCGGCCACCCGCTGGCCGGCCGCGGCGGAGTCGCGCTCGCCGACCTCTCCGCCGCCCGCTGGCTGGACGCCCCCGACCTCACCCCGCCGCCCGCCCGGCTGCGCACGGCCGCGGGCGTCGACGGCTTCCGGCCCGCCACCCGCTACCAGGGCACCGACCTGCACGGACTGCTCGCGCTGGTGGCGACCGGGCACGGGCTCACCCTGCTGCCCGAGCCGGTGCTCGCGGCGGCGCCCGGGATCGGGTACGCGCCGATCGCCGCGCCCCGACTGGTGCACCGCACCGAGCTGATCCACGGCAGCCTGCCGGAGGGGCCGGCGGCGCTGCTGGGGCGGCTGCTCGCGGGCGTGGTGGGTGCGGTGGGCATGGTGGGCATGGTGGGCGTGATGGGTGCGGAGGGTGCGGCCGGTCCGGCCGGTGGGCCGAATTCGCTTGCGCGGGCCGACGGTGCCGATGAAATGATCACGCGATGAGCACCGGAATCATCATCAGACGAGTACGGACCGAGGAGTGGCAGCGGCTCAGGGACATCCGCCTCGACGCGCTGCTGGACCCGGTCGCGGCCGTGGCCTTCCTGGAGACGTACGAGCAGGCTGTCGCCCGCTCCGACGAGTTCTGGCAGGACCGCACCACCCGGGCGGCGACGGACCCGCACGTGGCGCAGATCATCGCGGAGGCCGAGGACGGGCGCTTTCTCGGCACGATGACCGGCCTGGTCGAACACCCCGGCGGGGACGGCGCCCTGGAGGGCGACGTCATCGAGGTCGAGCAGGTGCACGTGGTCGGCGTCTACGTCCGGCCGGAGGCGCGCGGCACCGGGCTGGCGCTCGATCTGATCCAGGCCGTGCAGGACTGGGCGTGGTCGCTCACCGGGCCCAGGATCGAGCGGGTGCGGCTGTTCGTCCACGAGGACAACCCCCGGGCCGAGGCGCTGTACCGGAAGGCCGGCTTCGAGCGCACCGGGGCGGTGCTGCCGGTTCCCGGCGGCGGACCGGGCCGGGAGCGGGAGCTGGCGGTCCCGCGGAGCTGACCGGGTGTGACCCGGGGCGGCAGGGGCGGTTGTGGAGACGCGGGCACCAGGCGTTCACGTCCCGGGCCTGACGGTGGTCGGCCGCGCGGTGCTGTCATGAACACAGTCGCCCGGCGGAGTGCCGGGCCGGACCAGGAGTGCTTCCCCATGATGCTCCGTCACCGTCGCACTGGCACCGCCCCGGCGGCCGTCCTCGCCGCCGCCCTCGCCGCCGCCGGACTCACCGCCGGCACCGCGCGGGCCGCCACCCCGGCCGCTGCCCCCGCCCCGGCGCCCCGCCCGCTCGCGGCGAGCTGTTCGCAGGCCTACCTGCCGCTGCCCGACCCGTACTGCACCCCCGGCGCGTACAACCCGGACGTCACCCAGGCGACCATCGGGCAGACCATCTGCGTCTCCGGCTGGACCGCCACCGTCCGCCCGCCGACCAGCTACACCAACGCGCTGAAGGTGCAGCAGATCGCCGCCTACGGCTACGCGGACACCAGCACGGCGGACTACGAGGAGGACCACTTCGTCCCGCTGGAGCTCGGCGGCGCCCCGCGCGACCCGGCCAACCTGTGGCCCGAGCCGCGCTACGGCAGCCAGCCGGCGCAGAGCAAGGACTCCGTCGAGACCAAGCTCAAGAACGCGGTGTGCGGCGGCCGGGTCGGCCTCGACGACGCGCGCACCGCGCTCGTGAACGACTGGACCACCGCGCTCGGCGTCCTGGGGCTGTGAGGAAAGGGCCGGCTCCCCGGGGAGCCGGCCCTCGTCCCGGCGGTCGCCGCCCGCCGTGGGCGGTCGGTGTCCGCCGCGGGTGCTTGGTGTCCGCCGCGGGCGTCAGTGCCCGTCGCAGCCCGGGAGGGCCTCGCACATCGGCGCCGACATGCCGGTGCCGACGTACTTGTCCTCGGGGGCCTTCCAGGCGTCCTTGGGCTGGGCGCCCGCCTTGGTGGTGGCCCAGACGGACAGCTCGCTGACCACGCCGCCGTCGCTGACCACGTACTCGTGCAGCGTGACGGTGCTGCCGTCGGCCTGCGGGACGGTCAGGACGGCGGCGAAGTACGGCGCCTCGGGGGCGCTGTCGACCTTGACGGTGGCGCCGGGCGCGCTCTTGGCGCAGTTCTTGACCGCCTCCGTCAGGCGGGCCTGGGCCAGGTTGGTGCTCTGCTTGGTGCCGCTGCTGCGGGTCGGGTCGCCGTGGAACAGCAGGGTCTGCTGGGCCGCCCAGCGGTCCCCGCCGAAGCCGACCTCGGACTTCGCGGCGGCGGCGCCGGTGAACAGCGGCTCGTCGTCCTTGGCGACCGCGGCGCGGCACAGCTCCATGCCCTTGAACGCGACCGCGCCGGAGAGCTGCTTGGCGTTGGCCGCGAGCGGCGTGTAGTGGTAGCTCTCGTCCATCGGGATGCTCTTGGTGTCCATCCAGGCCTTGTCCGGGATGCCCTTGTCGGATCCGGAAGGCTTGGTGGGGTTGGTGTCCGGCGTGGTGGCCTGGGCGGCGGGCGAGCTGACGTCCTGTCCGCCGTTCTCCGGCCCGCAGGCGCTGAGCGTGCCCAGGCAGACCAGGGCTGCGGCGGTGGCGGTGACGAGTCTGGTGGTGCGCAAGTGACGTATCCTCGGATGTCCGGTGGCATGGGTCGGGGGCGGGCACGCGCCGGCCGTGGGCCGCTGCTGCGCGGCACCGTGCGTCCGGCTTCGCCGCCCGGTCGACCCGTGGTCGCGGGCACTCGGCATCGCGGTCCCTCCCCTGTGCGTACGGCCGCCGGGCTCCGCGCCCCGCTGCCCCCGCCTCGGGACTGAAGGGAGGCCGGGCGCAGTGCCACGTCGACGGCGGTCGAAACCTATTCCACCGGGCCGCCGCGAGCAAAGCCGCATCCCACATGGCGGAGCGCCAAGTGGCGAGGGCCCACGGCGAGTTGCCGCCGAACGCCCGCAAGGGCGCCGGATGTCGCGTTCGACCGGGATTGCCCCTTTGCGGGCGCGCCCCAGAACCTGGGACCGGGCGGGGCCTAAGCGTGGGTGCCGGGAACGCCGAGCTGGGCGGCGAGCCAGGGGAGGGCCTGGGCGAATGTCGCGGAGCCGGTCTGCCAGGTGTGCTTGCCGGAGCCGACCGCGTTCACGGTGCGGATGCCGTCCTTCCTGGCGGCCGCCTCCAGAGCCCTGGCGGACTCGATCTGGCCGTGTTCCTCGTCGCCCTGGCCGAAGTAGCCGGAGACGCCCTGGTACCTGGGGTGGTGGGCGAGGACGGTCAGCGGGTCGTGGGCGGCCCAGGCCGCGGCGTCGCCGCCGTACAGCTCCTGGACGGTGTGGTCCTTGTCGCCGATGTACGGGCCCCTGTCGCCGGAGAAGTCGCCGAAGTGGGTGAAGACGTTCGGGTGCTCGACGGTGAGGTCGAAGGCGCAGGTGCCGCCCATCGACCAGCCGGCCACGCCCCACTTGTGCGGGTCGGTGGCGGCGTTGAAGGTCTTCTGGACGAACGGCGGGACGTCCTTGAGCAGATGGCTCTCGGCCTGGCCATGCGGGCCGTCCACGCACTCGGTGTCCACCCGGAAGCCGCCGGTGGCGTCCGCGAACACCAGGATCGGCGCGAAGCCGTTGTGCCGGGCGGCGAAGGCGTCGGCGGTCCTCACGGCGTTGCCCGAGCGGATCCAGTTGTCGGGCGCCGCGAACTCGCCGCCGATCATCTCCAGGACGGGGAGCCTCGGCCGGGTCTGGCTGCGGAACCAGGCGGGCGGCAGGTAGACCAGCTCCTGGCGGTGGGCGAAGCCGCCGGCGGTGTTCGGGATGTCGACCTGGACGATGCGGCCGGTGCCGGTCCTGCCGTGGATCGACGCGAGCTCGGCCAGGGTGATCTGGTCCGGCAGCGGCTGCCCGCCGAGTTCGCCGATCGCGTCGTCCAGGGTCGGGTAGTAGCCGGTGGCGATGTTCACGCTGTTCGCGGCGGAGAACAGCGCCAGCAGCACGGCCGGCACCGCCAGCACCCGCCGCCACCAGCGCGCGCCGCGCCAGCCGAACCCGAGCACGCACAGCGCCGCGACGGCCACCCCGCTCCACAGCCACACCCCGGACGGGATCGGGTCGGTGATCCCGCTCAGTGTCAGCACGGCGACGGCGCCGGCGGCGGTGAGCACCAGCGCCGTCCCGAGTGCGATCGGGCCCCACCGGCGCAGCCAGGCCCCGTCCCGCCGGATCGCGGTGGCCAGGAACAGCGCGAGGGCCGCGGCCTGGACCGTCCACGGGAACCAGCCGTCGAGCAGGGAGACGTTCATACGGCCGGAGGCTAGGGGCGGAGGATGAGAGGCCGGTTAAAGGCTGGGTGCTTTCTGGAAGACCGCTGTGAGGAGGAACGGCACGCCGAACAGTCCGGAGCCGGCCTCCCGGGTGGCCATCGGCCGGATCTCCAGCGGAGTGAACTCGCGGAACAGCGAACGGAGTTCGTCCGGAGAGTAGGCGAGGCCGCCCTCCAGTGTGCCGAGCCGGTAGAGCTCCTCGTCGGGGCGCTCGGAGCCCATCGCGCCGGCCGCGAAGGCGGTGACGGCGAAGTGCCCGCCGGGGGCGAGGGCCCGGTCGAGGAGGGCCAGGTAGCTGACCCGGCGGTGCGGCGGGAGGTGGTGCAGGCAGCCGGAGTCGTAGACCAGGTCGTACCGGGCGTGGGGGAGTTCGGCCTCGAAGATGCTCGCCCGGTGGAAGCGCGGGTTGGCGCCGCCACCCGCTTCGCGGGCGCGTTCCGCGGCCCAGGCGAGGGCGGCGGGGGAGAGGTCGACGGCGTCGACGTCGAAGCCGCGCGCGGCCAGGTGGATCGCGTTGCGGCCGGCGCCGCAGCCGAGGTCGAGCGCCCGGCCGGGGGCTCCGGGCACCAGGCCGCGGTCGAGGTAGGAGACCAGGTTCTCGTCGGGCTCGGGTGTGAAGAACGGGCGCCCGGCGGACCGGTCCGCGTAGAAGCGGTCCCAGAACGGTTCGGCCGGCGGGAAGAGGCCGTCCAAGAGGGCGAGGACGTCTTCGACGGTGCGGATCGTACGGTTCATGCGGCCGAGCCTAGGTCCTGTCCGGCCGCCCCGGCGGGCGCGGGCGCGGGGCGCGAAAACGCTGGGGCGGTGGGTGGCCGGGGCCGTCGACGGCCGTCCCCGGCGGGACTCCCGGGCCCGGTCCGGCGCCCGGCGGCGCCACCGCGCCGGCCCGGGAGGGGCCGTTCCGGCGGGGCGGGGGGAGGCATCGGGAACGGGGTCGGCATAACGGTTCGAGGACACCTGCCGCGCTCTTGGGCGGGCCGTCCGCCTGAGGGCCCGTCGTTCCCCGCGTGCTAGGTTCGAACGCGTTCAAAGAGGCTGCTGTACAAGGGGGAAACATGGTCACGGTGCCGCTGAGCGCCCGGTGGCTGTCCGGGGTCGGGGCGCTCGCGTTCCTGCTGCCGGTGTGGGGCATCCACCGGGGGTACGGCCCGGGCGGGGTGATGATGTACGTCTTCGGGCTGGCCTGCGCCGTGGCGTGCGCCGTGCCGCCGTTCTTCTCCGACGAGAAGCGGCTGCGCATCGCGTGCACGGCCGGCGGCGCGGTGGTCGTCGTGGTGTCGGCACCGTTCGTGTTCGTGGGTGCGCTGTTCGCGAGGTTCCTCTACTACGGCACCCTGTACCTGGCCTTCCTCGCGCTCCCCGTCACCGCCGTGGCCGGTCTGGTCGCCGGGTTCCAGCGCGCCAAGGGGCGGGAGTGCGGTCGTGGTCCGGCCCGGTTCGCCTGGGCGTGCGCGGCGCTCACGGTGACCGGTTGGCTGGGCGTCAGCGCCTGGATCCTGACGCTGCGCTGAGCGTCCGGCCCGCGCGACGCCTAGGATCTGGGGATGATCACCGTTCCGTCCGGCCGGGTCACCCTCTCCGACCGGCGTACCCAGCGCAGTTGGTCCGTCGACGTGGCCTCCTACGAGCTGGCGGCCTGTCCGGTGACCCGCGAGCAGTACGAGGGCCTGACCGGCGACCGCCGCCCCGCGCACAGCGTCTCCTGGCTCGACGCCGTCCGCTGCTGCAACGAGCTGTCCCGGCGCGAACACCTCGTGCCTGCCTACGAGTTGGACGGCGAAGAGGTCTCCTGGGACCGCGCCTCCGACGGCTACCGGCTGCCCACCGAGGCCGAGTGGGAGCACGCCTGCCGCGCCGGGACCGACGGCCCCCGCTACGGCCCGCTGGACGAGATCGCCTGGCACCGCGGCAACGCGGACGAGCGCCCGCACGAGGTGGGGCGGCTGCGCCCCAACGCCTACGGGCTGTACGACCTGCTCGGCAACGTCTGGGAGTGGTGCTGGGACCTCTACGATCCCGAGGTGTACGGCAGCTACCGCGTCCTGCGCGGCGGCGGCTGGTTCGACGAGCACTGGAGCTGCCGCGCCTCCGTCCGCCGCCGCAGCCACCCGACCCTGCGCATCGACGACGTGGGATTCCGGCTCGCCCGCTCGATCACCGGACGGGCGGCCGCGGTGGACGGCGGCCCGGCGCTCGGCTGAGGAACCGTCCCGGCCACCCGGCCGTTGGCGCCTGCATGAGTGATGAGAGAGTCTCCCTCCGCCCGATCGCCCGGGCCGACCTGGCCGCCTTCGACGCGATGCTGAACGACCCCGAGGCACTGGGCGAGTTCCAGTGGTACGGCTGGCGGGACCCGCAGCGGTTCAGCCGGCAGTGGGCGGAGAACGGGCTGCTCGCGGAGGACCGGTGGATCCTCGCGGTGGCCGTCCGTGACGAGTTCCGCGGCTTCGTCGCCGCCACCCGTACGGGCCCGCGGCCGGCCTCCCCGTACTGGAGCCTCGGCGTGCAGCTGGTGCCGGAGGCGCGCGGCCGGGGGATCGGAACGCAGGCCCAACGGCTGCTGGTGGACTACGTGTTCGCGCACGCCCCGACCATGCGGCTGGAGGCGGACACCGAATCCGGGAACCTCGCCGAGCAGCGCGTCCTGGAGAAGCTCGGCTTCACCCGGGAGGGAGTGCAGCGCGCGGTGACCTTCCGCGACGGCGAGTGGCGCGACGTCGTCCGCTACAGCCTGTTGCGCACGGATCCGCGACCCTGGGCCTAGCGGCTGTCGGGGTCCGTGCGGGCGTCGGGGTCCGTGGGGACGGGCTCCGGGCCGGTGGCCGGATCGCGGGTGTGCAGGTAGCGGGCGCCCGGTCCGGTCTCGCCGGCCCGGTCGGCGGCGTTGTAGAGGGCGCAGCGGGACAGTGAGAGGCAGCCGCAGCCGATGCAGCCGGTGAGCTTGGCCTTCAGCCGTTCCAGTTCGGCGATCTGCTCGTCGATCCGGCTCTGCCAGGACTCGGCGACCTTGTCCCACTCGGTGCCGCTGGGGGCCGGGCGCTCGGGGAGGCGGTCGAGTGCGACCTTCGCCTCGTCCAGTGAGAGGCCGACCCGCCGGGCGGCGCGGATGAAGGCGATCCGGCGCAGCGTCCCCCGGGTGTAGCGGCGCTGGCCGCCGGTGGTGCGGGTGGCGTGGATCAGGTCGAGGCCCTCGTAGTAGCGCAGTGCCGAGGGGGCGAGGCCGCTGCGGGCGGCGAGCTGGCCGATGGTGAGCAGGTCGCTGTGGTGCGGGCCGGGGGCCCGGTGGCCGTCGGTGTGGGCGGTCATGGGAGTTCACTGTAGCCGCTTGACCTCAAGTCGGCTTTAAGTCGCACCATCGTGGTCATGACGACGAACGCGACGACGGAATCGGCGACGAACGCGGCCGCGCGGGCCGTGAACGGGGCCCGGTTCGAGGACCTGCCGGCCCTGATGGGCCTGATGACCGGCGACGAGAAGCACGGCCCCGCCGCCACCTCCACCCTGGACGCGCTCTGGGTGCTGTACGACCGGGTCCTGAGGGTCACCCCGGCCACCGCCGAGGAGCAGGACCGGGACCGCTTCCTGCTCTCCAAGGGCCACGGCCCGATGGCGTACTACGCGGTGCTGGCGGCCAAGGGCTTCATCGACCCCGCCGTGCTGCCGAGCTTCGGCGGCTACGACTCGCCGCTCGGCCACCACCCGGACCGCACCCTGATCCGCGGCGTGGAGATCGCCTCCGGCTCGCTCGGCCACGGCCTGCCGCTGGCCGTCGGCACCGCGCTCGGACTGCGGGCGCAAGGGCTGGCCGACCCGGCGGTGTGGGTGCTGGTCGGCGACGCGGAGTTCGACGAGGGCTCCAACGCCGAGGCGGTGGCCTTCGCCGGGGCGTACGGGCTGGACCGGCTGCACGTGGTGGTGATCGACAACTCCTCGGCCACGCACGGCTGGCAGGGCGGCATCGCCCGGCGCTTCGCGGCCGAGGGCTGGTCGACCGCGGCGGTGGACGGCCGCGACCACGAGGCGCTGTACCGCGCCTTCACCGAGGAGCACCCGGGCCGCCCGCGCGTGGTGGTCGCCCGGGTCGAGCCCAAGGAATCCTGAGCACCTCCCTCCAGCTCCGCCAACCCGCCCGCAAAGAAAGGCAGTCCATCGATGGACACCATGCGCGACCGCTTCGTCGACGTCACCACCCGTCTGCTGGACGAGGACTCCCGGCTGGCCCTGGTGCTGGCCGACATCACCGCGGCCGCCTTCGCCCCGGCCCAGGAGCGCCACCCCGACCGGGTGGTCAACGTCGGCATCCGCGAACAGCTGCTGGTCGGCGCGGCCGGTGGCCTGGCGCTCAGCGGGATGCGTCCGATCGCCCACACCTTCGCCAGCTTTCTGATCGAACGGCCCTTCGAGCAGGTCAAGTTGGACCTGGTCCACCAGGGCGTCGGCGCCGTCCTGGTGAGCGCGGCCGGCTCCTACGACTGGCCGGCCGGCGGCCGGACCCACATGTCGCCGGGGGACGTCGCCCTGCTGGACACCCTGCCGGACTGGACCGTCCACGTGCCCGGCCACCCCGACGAGGCCGAGCAGCTGCTGCGCCACGCCTACGCGGACGGCGACCGCAACGTGTACGTCCGGCTCTCGGCGCACCAGAACGCGGCGCCGGTGGCCGTCGAGCCGGGCCGCTTCACCACCGTCCGGACCGGCTCGCGCGGCGTGGTGCTGGCCGTCGGCCCGATGCTGGACGCGGTGCTGGCGGCCACCGATGGCCTGGACGCCACCGTGCTGTACGCGGCGACGGTGCGTCCCTTCGACGCCGCCGGGCTGCGCGCGGCGCTGGGCGGGCGGACGGACGTGGTGCTGGTGGAGCCGTACCTGGCGGGGACCTCCGCCAACGAGGCGCACGAGGCGCTGGCCGACCACCCGCACCGGGTGCTGGCGCTGGGCGTGCCGCGCGAGGAGCACCGGCACTACGGCTCGATCCCGGAGCACCTGGCCGCCTACGGCCTGGACGCCCCGGGGCTGCGGGAGCGGATCGGCGCCTTCCTCCGGTAGGTCCTCGCGCGGCCCTCGCTAGGCCCTCGCTAGGCCCTCGCCCGGGCCGGCGCTCAGACCCGAATCCGCAGGTAGTGGCGGCGGGCGGCAGCTGATACGACGACAGGTGCACTGTCGGTTTGAGAAGATCGAGGTTCCTACACCGTGACCA
>NZ_JBHTWX010000110.1:0-30928 GCF_042792155.1 Kitasatospora sp. NPDC056651
ACAGCATTCCCGGACCGGGCCGGGCCGCCGCGTGCCGGGAGACCTCGGGGTCCGCTTTCCGGATGTCGCCGAACGAATTCCGGAATAGCGGGACCGCTTTTCGTGACAGGGGGGGGGCGGGCAGTGGTGACGGGTTCGCCGACCACTGCCCGGCCTCACGGGTCGCTCAACGGGTCGCTCAGCGGCTCCCGCGGGCCACCACCCGTTCCTCCAGCCGGTCCATGAACCTCTCGCCGCGGCGGACCGAGGCGGTCCTGAAGGCCCGCCGGATCCGCCCGGCGACCGGCAGCCGCACACCGCCGAACAGGGCGAAGCGCACCCGTCCGTCCGGCTCCGCCACCGCCGCCATGCCGCCGACCACGGCCTTGCTCTGCATCAGGCACCAGCCGGGCCTGAGCAGCACGTCGAAGCGCTCCCTGGTCCCGACCGCGCTGACCGCCACCGCCCGCTGCCGCTCGGCATCCGGCTCGGCGGGATCGAGCGTGAACGACCTGAGCCCGTTGACCACCCTGGGCAGTTCGTGCTCCAGGTCGCTCGCCACCGACCAGACCTCGTCGAACGAGGCGGGCAGCACCCGCTCCGCGTAGAGCGGATGGTTCCCGCCGACCGCGAGCACCCGCAGGCGGCTCACCGCGTCGAGCTCGACCGAGGGCCAGCTCTGCCGAGGATGCTCGACCGGCCCTTCCCTGCTGTCCATCGTTACCTCCCTTGACCAGTCGCCCGGTACACCCGTACCGGGCCCGCTCACCGACGGGACCCGCCGCTCGGGGCCCGGCGGCCCGACCCCCGAACGGGTCGGGACCGGCGCAGTCAGACACATCTCCACCGGGTATGAGGCGGCCGGAGGGCCGGACAATCCCGCACTCCGCGAAAAAGTCCGCGCTCTTGTGCCGACCGCCGGGATCCTCACGCCCTTCCGGCGCCTCTTGTCCCCTGACGACCGCTGCTCCGGACCCATCGACCGGCGGCAGGGCGTGGACCGGAAGGGGAGGCGGATGGACGGCGACGAGCAGTCGGACCGGCGGCGCGGCGAGGCGGGCTCCGGGCCCTGGACGGGCGCCCGGCCGTGGAGCGGCGGCAGCGGCCGGCGCACCGGGCCGGGTGCGGGACCGGCGGACGCGCTGCCCTGGCGCCCCTTCGCCCGCACCGCCCGGCTGGCCTCCCTGCCGCTCGGCTTCGCCGGGCGCTCCGTGGCGAAGACCGGACGGCGGCTGCTCGGCGAGCCCGGCGCCGCGCTCAACGAGGAGTTCCAGCGGCGCGCCGCCGAGCAGCTGTTCACGGTCCTCGGCGGGCTCAAGGGCGGGGCGATGAAGGTCGGCCAGCTGCTCTCGGTCTTCGAGGCGGCGCTGCCGCCGTCCGCGGTGGCTCCCTACCGGGCCGCCCTGACCCGGCTCCAGGAGGCGGCCCCACCGCTCGCCGCGGAGCCGATGCGCGGGGTCCTGGCGGCCGAACTCGGGGCCGACTGGCCGGAGTTGTTCGCCGAGTTCGACGAGGCCCCGGTGGCCGCCGCCTCGATCGGCCAGGTGCACCGCGCCCGCTGGCGGGACGGCCGCGCGGTCGCCGTCAAGATCCAGTACCCGAACGCCCGGGAGGCGCTGCTCGGTGACTACGAGCGGATCGGCTCGGCGATCCGGGTGCTCTCGCTGCCCTACCGCGGCCTGGACATCGGCCCGATGGTGGCCGAGCTGAAGAGCGGGGTGGCCGAGGAGCTGGACTACCGCCTGGAGGCCGCCGCCCAGCAGGCGTTCGCCGAGGCCTACCGGGACGACCCCGACATCCACGTCCCGGCGGTGGTCGCGCACACCGGCCGCGTCCTGGTCACCGAGTGGCTGCCCGGACGGCCGCTCGCCGAGGTGATCGCGCAGGGCACCGCCGCCGAGCGGGACTCGGCCGGCCTGCTGCTCGCCCGCTTCCTGCTCTCCGGCCCGGAGCGCGCCCGGATGCTGCACGCCGACCCGCACCCGGGCAACTTCCGACTGCTGCCGGACGGCCGGCTCGGCGTGCTCGACTTCGGCGCCGTCAAGCGGCTGCCCGACGGCCTGCCGAACACCCTGGGATCGCTCCAACGGCTCGCCGAGGACGGGGAGTTCGCCGCCGCGGAGGAGCTGCTGCGGCAGTCCGGCTTCCTGCGCCGGGGGGTGGTCGCCGGGCCCGAGCTGGTGGCCGCCTTCCTCGGTCCGCTGGCGGAGCCGCTGCGCGGGCCCGAGTTCCGCTTCGACCGGGCCTGGCTGCGCGAGGAGCTGGCCCGGACGGCGGGCCCCGGCGCGCGCGGCCTGGTGCGCAAGCTCAACCTGCCGCCGGAGTACCTGCTGATCAACCGCGCGGTGACGGCCGGCTGCGCGGTGCTCTGCCAGCTGGACTGCGTGGTCCCGTTCCGGGCCGAGGCGCTGCGCTGGCTGCCGGGGTTCGCCGGGCCCGCCGCCGGCGGGCGGTGAACCGACCGGACCCGCACGCGCCGGAGGCCCGCCCGGCGGGGATCCGCCGGACGGGCCTCGGAGCGGCGTCAGGACGCCACGGGCTGGACCCCGACGTCGCGGGCCAGGGCGGCCACGCGTTCCACCGTGGGCTCGGCGAGCAGCTTGGGCAGCTCGGCCATGAAGGCGGCCTCCTGGTCCTCGGTCAGCAGCTCCCGGCAGACGGCCGCGAGCATGCCGAGCAACGAGACGGAGTCCCCGCCGAGGTGGTGGAAGTCCGACTGGACCTCCAGCCGGGAGCGCTCCGCCCCCAGGGTGCGCGCCCAGATGTCGGCCACGGCCTCCTCGGTCGGGTCCATCGGGGCGAGCGGTTCCCCGCCGGCGGGCGCGCCGGCGGGCGACTGCCCGGCGAACGGGTCGGGCAGCGCCTTCAGGTCGACCTTGCCGCTCACCGTGTAGGGCAGTTCCGGCACCGTCATGATGGCGGCGGGCACCATGTACGGGGGCAGCACTTCGGCCAGGTGGTCGGTCAACTCCCCCGGTGTGACGGGCGAGTTGGTCAGGGCGTAGCCGTACAGCGCCTTGCCCGACCGCCCGGTCCGGCTCCGGGCGACCACCACGGCCCGGTCCACCGCCGGGTGGTCCTCCAGGGCCTGGGCCACCTCGGCCGGCTCCACCCGGTGGCCGCGCACCTTGACCTGGTCGTCGATCCGCCCGACGCACTCGATCTCGCCCGAGGGCAGCACCCGGGCCAGGTCGCCGGTGCGGTAGACCCGGCTGCCGTCGGCGAGGTGGACGAAGCGCTCGCGGTCGAGCTCGGGCCGGCCGAGGTAGCCGCGGGCGAGCTGGACGCCGCCCAGGTACATCTCGCCGGTCTCGCCGGGGGCGACGAACCGGCCGTCCGCGTCGAGCAGGTGCACCGTGGTGTTGTCCGCGGGCAGTCCGATCGGCACCACGGCGGCGCCGCCGTCCAGTTCGGCGTCGAAGGTGTGCGCGGTGCACCCGATGGTGGCCTCGGTCGGCCCGTACTCGTTGATGATCCGGCAGTCGGGCCCGAACATCTCCTGGGCCCGGGCGGCGACCTCCACCCGCAGCTGCTCGCCGATCACGATCACCGTGCGGTACCCGGTGGGCGACAGGTCGAGTCCGCCGATCAGGTCGAGGTGGGAGGGCGTCAGGTTGAGCGCGTTGGCGCCCGACTCCTCCAGCAGCCGGCGCAGCGAGAGGTGGGTGGGGTCCTCGGGCATCAGGATCACCCGGCCGCCCGCCAGCAGCGGCAGGAAGACCGAGGTGCCGGTGACGTCGAAGGAGGGCGAGGTCACCAGCGGCAGCCGGGTGTCCTCGTCCACGTCGAAGGCGCGCAGCCCCCAGTGGACGTAGTTGACCAGGTTCCGGTGCTCGATCTGCACGCCCTTGGGGCGCCCGGTGGAGCCGGAGGTGTAGATGACGTAGGCCAGGTCCCCGGGGGCGGCGGCGACGTCCCGCCAGTCCTCGGGCGCGGCGCCGGCCACGGCGAGGTCGTCCAGCAGCAGCGGCTCGCAGCCCGCCGGGAAGCACTCGCGGACGTCGTACGGCTTCTCCACCAGGCAGTGGGTGGCGCCGGCGTCGGTCAGCAGGTCGGCCAGGCGCCCGTCCGGGTGCCGGATGTCCAGCGGGAGGTAGCAGGCCCCGGCCCGCAGCACGCCCCACACCGCGGCGATCGAGGCCACCGTGCGGCCCGCGAGCAGCCCGACCACGTCGCCGGGGCCGACGCCCCGCGCGCGCAGTTCGGCGGCGACCGCGTCCGCGCGGCGGCTCAGCTCCCGGTAGCCGACCTCGCCCTCGGGGCCGCTGAGCGCGATCCGCTCCGGGGTGCGCTCGACCTGCTCCCGGAACAGCTCGACCACCGAGCGCCCGGAGGGCAGCGGCCGCTCGGTGCGGTTCCCCTCCCACTGCCGGTGCGCGCGCGGGGAGAGCGCCTCCTCGATGGTGTCCAGGACGGCGTCGGCCCGCTCCGCCAGGCCGGGGCCGTCGTGCCAGGCCACGGTGACCTCGGTGCGGCCCGCGCTCTCCAGCAGGTTGACCTCCAGCGGGCCCCCGGGGCCCGTGGTGCCCAGCGGGTAGACCGCGTCCGCCCGGAAACCGTCGGCACGGAACTCGGCCAGTGCGACGTTGCCCATGTGGGAGACGTACGCGAGGCTGTTGTACCGGTTCTTCCTGGCCGCGAAGAAGTCGATCCCGGCGTTGACCAGGCGCATCACCGGCAGCGGTGTGCGCAGGATCGAGTCGGGGAACTGCGGGGCCAGTTCGGCGTCGGCGGCGAGCAGGGTGAGCAGCCGCTGCTGCACCTCCTGCCAGCCGTCGCCGGCCTCGACGTGCAGTTGCACCGCGCGGGCCAGCGAGGCCGTGGAGCGCAGCTCCGGGCGGTGGCGGCGCAGGTCGACGGGGACGAAGAACCGCCCGCGGCCGGAGCCGTACGACGTCGCCAAGGCCGCAGCCACCTTGGCGGTCGCCGCCGGGTGGCGGCCGTCGACGGACCGGCGGCGCCAGAGCACCCCGGAGGAGCCCGGTGAGCGGCGGCCGAGCAGCGGCTCCCACTCCAGCTTCGGGTTGGGCTGGGCCGGCGGCAGGTCGCCCGTCCGGTCGAGCCCCTGGATCAACTCGCTGTCGTTGAGCCGGGAGTCCGCGCCGATCGGCTCCTCGCCGCGCAGCGCCCGGAACACGTCCGCCGCCCACAGCAGCAGGCCGCGCCCGTCGGTGATGCCGTGGAAGGCGCGGAACACCACGGTGGAGCGCTCTCCGGGCGCCAGCAGCACCTCGCAGGCTCCGCCGCTCGCGTCCAGCGGTCTCTGCAGGGCGGGCGACCCGAGCAGGTCACCGGAGGTGTCGAGGATCCGGACGGACGGCGCGGTGCCCCGGTCCACCCAGTCCTTGCCCCGGCGGACCAGCCGCATTCCGGGGGACGCCTTCGCGGCGGCCGCGACCGCGCGCGTCAACTGATCCTTCGTCAGATGTCCTTCGCCCTCGACCACATGGGCGACGCAGTGGCCGGGCCCCATGGCCAGGAACACCCACTCCATCGGCGAGACGGCACGGGCGTAGGGTCGGGTGCCGGGAGGGGTTTGAGCCCGCGGCGAGGCTGGTAGTGAGTCTCTGCCTGATTGAGCACTCAAATTGATCACACTCTTTTCATGGCCCGGTCAACATCACCGTGCGCGGCCAAGTAGCATGTCGGTAGCCACGCGTGACAATGTCGGCACCCGACGTGCGCTGGAGTGCCGTCCCGTTGGCTAACCCCGGACGCTATGACCTCGCACCGGGCCCGAGTACCCCTCATCCCCCCTATGTACTACCGGTGTTCAACTCGACACGCCCGAGCCCTGTCCGGCGGCCGGGTCGGCCGGACAGGGCTCGGGCGTGTCCGCTCGGCCGCCGCTCAGGCGTTGAGGTACGCGAGGACCGCCAGGACGCGCCGGTTGCTGTCGCTGTCCGGCGGCAGCATGAGCTTGCCGAAGATGTTCGAGATGTGCTTGGCCGCCGCGCCCTCGGTGATGAACAGGCGTTGCGCGATCGCGGTGTTGGAGCAGCCCTCGGCCATCAGTTCCAGGACGCTGCGCTCGCGGGCGGTGAGCGCGCCGAGCGGCTGGTCCCGCGCGTGGCTCACCATCAGCTGGGCGACCACCGCCGGGTCCATCGCGGTGCCGCCGGCGGCGACCCGGCGGATCGCGTCGATGAACTGCTCGTTGTCGAAGACGCTGTCCTTGAGCAGGTAGCCGATGCCGCCGGTGCCGTCGGCGAGCAGTTCCCTGGCGTACATCTGCTCCACGTGCTGGGAGAGCACCAGGATCGGCAGCTTGGGGATCTCGCGCCTGGCCTGGAGGGCGGCCTTGAGGCCCTCGGTGGTGAAGGTCGGCGGCAGCCGGACGTCGACGATCAGGATGTCGGGCCGGTGCTCGGCCGCGGCGGCGAGCAGGTCGGGGCCGTTGTCGACGGCCGCCACGGTCTCGAAGCCGTAGGCGTCGAGGAGTTGGATCAGCCCCTGCCTCAGGAGGAAGAGGTCTTCAGCGAGGACAATACGCACGGTATCTCCATCTTGATCACGGTCGGGCCACCCAGCGGGCTGCCGATCTCGAGGGTTCCGTCGAAGGTGGCCAGCCGCCGGCGGATGCCGTGCAGCCCGGTCCCCTTGGTGGCGTCGGCGCCGCCGCGGCCGTCGTCGGTGACCCGGGCGTGCAGCACGGCGCCGTCGTGCCAGGCGCTGACCTCGACGTGCTCGGCTTCGGAGTACTTCAGGGCGTTGGTCAGCAGCTCCGACACCGCGAAGTACAGGGCGGATTCGAGCGGCGGCGGCGCCTCGCCCGGGATGGTCACCCGCACCTCGACCTGGAGCGGGCTGGCCAGGCCCAGTGCGCGCAGGGCGTCGGCCAGGCCGCGTTCGGCGAGGATCGGGGGGTGGATGCCGCGCACCAGGTCGCGCAGTTCGCGCAGCGCCGCGACGGAGGAGGTGCGGGCGTCGCGCAGCAGTCTGCGGGCCTCCTCCGACTCGCCCGTGAGGTGGCGTTCGAGCGCCCCGAGGGTCAGGCCGAGGCCGACCAGCCGGGCCTGGGCGCCGTCGTGCAGGTCGCGTTCGATCCGGCGCAGTTCGGCGGCGGCCGCGTCCAGGGCACCGGTGCGGGTCTCGGCCAGGTGCTGGACCCGCAGGGCGAGCCGGGAGCTCTCGGTGGGGCCGAGCAGCAGCCGGCTGAAGTGCGCGTGCACGGTGAGGAAGAGCGGGCTGAACCAGGTCCAGGCGACGAAGAGCGCCGCTGCCGCCAGCGCGGCCAGGACCGCGGTGGGGTAGCTGTCGATCGCGACGAAGAAGTACTCGCGCCCGGTGCCCTGCGCCCGCAGGACGGGCCGCCACAGGCCGAACGCCAGGGCGAATCCTTCGAGGACGTAGTAGAGCACCACGGCGGGCAGGAAACCGATCATGCCGACGGCCGAGTTGAGCAGCAGCCAGGCCAGGTCCCGCCAGGTGGCCTGATCGGTCAGAATCCATTTGCAGCGGCGGATCCAGCCGACGATGTCCTTCTCGAACTCGTCGGGTTCCGGCTGGTAGGGAACCGCGATCTCGATTCCCGATCGGGCGGCCACCCGCCGGTTGGCGTTGCACAGCCAGCGGACCCACCTGGTCACGATCGGCAGCACCATCGCGCCGATGCCGATGACGAACAGGATCACGAAATAGGCGGTGATCAGGAACAGGCAGATCGAGAGCATGGCGCCCATCGCGATCAGCCCCCCGACCGCCAGGTCGGTGCCGGCCCGGCGGAGCCGGGCGGGGAACTCCCGCAGGAGGTTCCCGAGGTTCACCCGGACGCGCAAGGGCCCTCCCCTCGGGATATCGCCCGGCTCGACGGAGCCCGCCGGAATAAGGACGGGCCGGAAGAAGGGCGGTAAGCGAAACACACCTGAACGATCGTCCATCCGTGACGGCAATGTTTTTTCTGATCATTGCCACGTTACTAAAACTCAACGCGCCCCGCCGAGTTGAGCGGCCGACGGTCGACAACCGGCCGGACCGGCCGAAAACCATCGGCCGGAAAACGGCTGCGGGGCCGCTCCTCCGTCCGGGGGTGACGGAGAAGCGGCCCCGGCGTGCCGGTCAGGCGGGGGACCTGGCCGTTTCGATCGGCGGCGTCCGCATCCCCCTCCAGGAGGGGAAGAGGGTCGCGCCGAAGATCAGGACGAGTGCGCCGAAGACGATCGCGAGGTAGATGCCGATCGAGCCCTTCGGCAGGATCGAGTCGGCCTTCACCAGGCTGTACGGGACGATCGTGGTCGCCGAGGCGATGGTGCCCAGGACGGTCGCGATGATGGCGACCAGGGCGCCTTCGACGCTCAGCATGCCCAGCACCTGGGCCTTGGTGGAGCCGGTCAGGCGCTGGAGGCCGAACTCGCTCTGGCGCTTGCGGGTCACCGCCACCAGGCTGTTGATCACGGTGATCGCCGCGTAGCCGACGATCATGGCGACGATGGTGTAGTTCGACGAGACCAGGATCTGCTGGATGTTGTTGTTGGAGCTGGTCAGCGTCGAGCGGTCGGCGATCGCGGTGCCGGGCGCCGAGGCCGCCACGCCGTCGAGGCGGGACTGGATCTGGGCGTGGTCGGCGGCGCCGTCCGCCTTCACCAGGATCTTGCCCGGCAGGCCGCTGGTGGTGTGCGGGGCCAGCACGTCCGAGGGCAGCAGCAGGTACTGCTCCTTCGGGTTGTCGGCGTAGGTGGCCACGACCTTGGGCTCGGCGGCCGTGCCGTCACCGAAGTGGATCTTCAGGTTCTCGCCGATGGCGACGCCGTAGTCCTTGGCCTGCTTGTCCGACAGGGCGACGGTGTTGCCCTTCAGGTCGCCGATCGACCCGTTCAGCGAGTCGAGCGCGATGGTCTGCTGGACGCCGTTGGCCGAGACGCCGCGCAGGTCGATGGTGTCGCCGGCCGCGGAGTCCACGAAGCCGATGGAGCTGACCAGTTCGGAGGCGCCGGACACACCCGGGATGGAGCGGACCGAGTTGACCACGGCCGGCGCGAAGCCGCCGGTCGAGGAGTCGAGCACATAGTCGGCCAGCACGTTGTTCTGGTAGCTCTTGGCCGAGACAGTGTCCTCGGTGGCCTGCATGTACAGGGTGCCGGTGGCGATGCCGATCAGCAGGATGATCGGGGCCACCGCGCCCGCCATCCGGACGTTGTTGGTGGTGGCGTTGCGCAGCGCCAGGTACCCGGACAGACCGGAGACCGCGCGGACCGGCACGCTGAGCGCCGTCACGATGCCCTTGGTGATCCCCGGGGCGAGCATCGCCACCCCGATCGCGAACAGGACGGAGGCCGGGCCGGCGGTGCTCGCCAGGGACGGCCCCTCCTTCATGACCGTCACCGTGACGACCGACAGCATGACGCCGTTGAGCATGAAGAACAGTGCCAGCAGCAGGCGCGGGGTGGTGAGCCACTTGGCCTGGAAGGTGCTCTCGGCCAGGGCCGCGACCGGCTTGGTCTTCGCGGCCTTGCGGCCGGCGAACAGCGCCGCCCCCATGGCGGCCGCGATCGCCGCGACGGCGCCGACCGTGAGCGGGATCCAGCCCTCGTGGAAGACGATCTCCTTGGACACCACGCCGTTGCCGGTCAGCTGCCCGTACAGGAGCTTGCCGATGAGGAGGCCGGGGAAGACCGCCAGGGCGGTGGCGATCACCGACAGCACGGCGGTCTCACCGAGGATCATCCGGCGCACCTGCTTGGAGGTGGTGCCGATCGCCCGCAGCAGGGCCATCTCGTGCGCCCGCTGCTGGAGCGAGAGCCCCATCGTGGAGGCCACGCCGAACATCACGATCAGGACGGCCCAGCTGCCGAAGATGGCCGACAGGATGGTCACGGTCTGCTGGCTGGACAGCACGCCCGGCAGGTCGGCCAGGCCGCGCCGCTCACCGCTGAGCACCATCGCCTTGCCGCTGACCGCCGCGCTGACGTCCTTCTCCAGCGCGGCGGCGTCGACGCCGGCCGCCGGCTGGACGCCGATGGAGTCGAACTTGCCCTCGGCCCCGGCCAGTTGCTGCGCCTGGGCATCGGAGAAGAACAGGCTCGGCTTGATCGTCCCGCCGCTGTTGTGCTGGGCGACGCCGGAGACCGTGAAGTTCCGGGCCGTTCCGCGCACGTTCAGCTGCACGCTGGAGCCGACGCCGGCGCCCGAGTCGGTCGACAGCTTGGAGTCCAGGACCACCTGGTTGGCGCCCGGGGCCTGGCCCTGGGTCAGGGTGAAGGGGGTCAGTCCGGCGCTGGACCAGTTGTGGCCCTTCGAGCCGGCGTCGACCGCCTTGCCGCCCACCACCACGGTCGCGGGGAAGGACAGGTCGGTGATCGCGTTGCCGACGCCCGGGACCGCCTTGACGGTGTCGAGCACCCCCGCGTCGATCCGGTTGCGCTCGGTCAGCGCGGTGTCGTTGTAGGTCTGCTCACCGGTCACCACGAACGGGACGCCGGCGAGGCGCTGCGGCGGGGCCGCCATCCGGATGCCGGTCTCCATCAGGCCACCGCAGGCCATCACGATCGCGGCGCCCAGGAACATCGCCACGAAGGTGGCGATGAACCCGGCCTTGCGGAACTTCAGTGTGCGAAGAGCCAGCAGCAGCATCAGCGGTTACCGCCCGACAGCGAGGGCTCGTCGTCCCAGGCACCGAGCCGGGTCATCCGCGCGGCGACCGCCTCGGCGGTCGGCTGCCACAGCTCGCCGACGAACTGGCCGTCCGCGAGGAAGACCACGCGGTCGGCGTAGGAGGCGGCCACCGGGTCGTGGGTGACCATGACCAGGGTCTGGCCGCCGGCCGTCACCGACTCGCGCAGCAGACCGAGCACGGCCGCGGCGGTACGGGTGTCCAGGGCGCCGGTCGGCTCGTCGGCGAAGACCACGGCGGGCCGGGTCACCAGGGCGCGGGCGATCGCCACGCGCTGCTGCTGGCCGCCGGAGAGCTGGCCGGGCAGGTGGTCGAGCCGGTCGGCCAGGCCGACCCGGTTGACCACCATCAGGATCTGGTTCTTGTTCGGGCGCTTGCCGGCCAGCTGGAGCGGCAACATGATGTTCTGCATCACCGTCAGCGCCGGGAGCAGGTTGAACGCCTGGAAGATGAAGCCGATCCGGTCGCGGCGCAGCTTGGTCAGCGACACCTCGTCCAGGTCCGCGAGGTTGGTGTCACCGACCAGCACCTTGCCGGAGGTCGGCTGGACCAGACCGGCGGCGCAGTGCAGGAAGGTGCTCTTGCCGGAGCCCGAGGGGCCCATGACGGCCGTGAAGCTGCCCGTCTCGAAGGTCATGTTCAGTCTCTTGAGCGCGGCCACCTCGTTGTCGCCCTTGCCGTAGATCTTCTCGACGGCATCCAGACGCACGGCCACTGTCCGCTGACCGTTCTCCTGAGTCTGCACTGGAACTCCCACCCGGTTAGTCACGCACCTCACGCGAACTGGTAACAACGTTAGAAGCGGCGGCGGTTCGGCACATTGCCATTGTTTGGCGTATCGGAGGTAGAACTTTCTCTACCTCCGCGACGGAGGTTCTTCCACCGGCCCGGGCCGCTTCCGGGAAATGCGGGGGGCGCGAAGCCCTCGGCTTCGCGCCCCTGGTCAACGGCCCCTGACGTCGGGGCCGGCGAATGGTTCAGCTCTCGGTGCTCCCGAGGCCCGACAGCCATGCGTCGACCGCCGCGGCGGCGTCCGGCGCCGACTCCTCCAGGATGGTGAAGTGGGTGCCGGGCACCTCCCGCAGCGCGTGCTCGCCGCTCCACGAGGCACGCCAGTCCTCGGTGCCCGGCGCGTCGGTGAAGGACCGCTCCGGGCGGACGAAGAGCACCGGGGCCGACAGCGCGCCCGGCAGGCAGTCCGTGATCAGGTCGCTGTAGCGGCTCATCGCGGCCAGCCGGGCGGCGCTGAACCGCCCGAAGGAGGACTCCCGGTCCAGCATGCCCCGGAACATCTGCGGCCAGAGCTCGTCCTGGCCCTCGCCGTCGGGCAGGTAGGTGTCCAGCAGGACGACCCCGGCCGCCGGCGTCCCCGCCTTCTCCAGCACCTCGGCGGTGGCGTGCGCGAACTGGCCGCCGGAGGAGTAGCCGACCAGGACGAAGGGCTCCCCCGCCGCCGCGGCCAGCACGCCCCGGACGAAGACCTCGACCGCGGCGTCCACCGAGCGCGGCAGTGCCTCCCCCGGGCCGAACCCCGGCACCGGCGGCACCACCACCTCGCGGCGGCCGCGGAAGTGCGAGGCGAACCGGGCGTACTGGTGGGCACCGCCGAGCGCCATCGGGGAGGGGAAGCAGATCAGCTTGGGGCCGCCCTCCCCCTGGGCCAGCCGCACCGGCTCGGCCAGGTGCTCCAGTTCGGCCGCCGAGGAGAAGGCCGGCAGGATCTCGGCGACCGCGTCCAGCAGCGCCATCCCCTTCATCATCCGGCCCTCGGCGGCGGCCCGGCGCAGCAGTCCGCTGATCGACTCCAGGTCCTCCGCGGCGTCCTCGCCGGCCTGCTCCGCGGGCGCGTGGCCGCCGTGGGCCAGCTCGGTCCGCAGATGGGCGGCCAGGTCGGCCGGGGTGCGGTGGTCGAAGACCACACCGGCGGACAGGGCCAGCCCGGTGGCCGCGGAGAGCGCGCCGCGCAGCTCCGTGCCGGAGACCGAATCCATCCCGGACTCCAGGAAGCCGGCCTGGGCCTCGATCGCCTCCGGGTCGGAGTGGCCGAGGATCGCGGCGGCCCGGCCGCGGACCAACTCGACCAGCAGCGCCTGCTGTTCGGCCTCGTCGAGCCCGGCCAGGCGCTCGCGCAGCGGGGCCGCTCCGGCCGCCTCGGCCTGCCGGTCGGGGGCGTCGAGCTCGCCGACGGTCAGCGGGACGTCGGCCGCCAGCCAGTACCGCTGGTGCTGGAAGGCGTAGGTGGGCAGTTCCGCCCGCTCGCTGCCGGGGAAGACCGCCCGCCAGTCGGGCGCCAGGCCGTCCACGTAGAGCTGGGCGACCCCGGTCAGCAGGGTGACGCTCTCCGAGCCGCGCCGGCGGCCGAGCGGGACGAACACCGCGTCCGGCGCCTGGGCGTTCTCCCGCGCGAGTCCGGTCAGGACGGCGTCGGGGCCCAGCTCCACGAACCGGGTGACGCCCGCGGCCTCCAACGCCCGTACCCCGTCGGCGAACCGGACCGCCTCACGGACGTGGCGCACCCAGTACTCCGGGTCCGCCAGCTCCTCGCCGGCCGGCTCACCCGTGACGTTGGAGACCACCGGGACGCTCGCCCGCCCGTACGTCAGCGAGGCCGCCACCTCCCGGAACTCCGCCAGCATCGGCTCCATCAGCGGCGAGTGGAACGCGTGGCTGACCTTCAACCGCTTCGTCTTCCCGAACGACGACGCGACCCGCAGCACCTGTGCCTCGACACCCGAGACCACCACCGCCCGCGGCCCGTTCACCGCCGCGATCCCCACGCCCTCGGCCAGCAGCGGCAGCACCTCGGCCTCGCTCGCCTGCACCGCCACCATCGCACCGCCCTCGGGCAGCGTCTGCATCAACCGGCCGCGCGCCGCCACCAGCCGGCACGCGTCCTCCAACGACAGCACCCCGGCCACGTGCGCCGCCGCGATCTCACCGATCGAGTGGCCCGCCAGGAAGTCCGGCCGGATGCCCCACGACTCCAGCAGCCGGAACAGCGCCACCTCGAAGGCGAAGAGTCCGGTCTGCGCGTACAGCGTCCGGTCGACCCGGTCCGGATCGGCGCCGAACAGGACGTCGGCGGTGCCGACCCCGAGCCGCTCGTTCAGCTCGTCGAAGGCCTCGGCGAACACCGGGTAGTGGGCCCGCAGTTCGGCCCCCATCCCGAGCCGCTGGGCGCCCTGCCCGGTGAACAGGAAGGCGGTCCTGGCACCCGTGCGGGCCCGGCCGCTCAGCACCGACGGCGCGCTCTCCGAGGCGGCCAGCCGCCCCAGCCCGTCGAGGAGCCGCTCGCGGTCCGGGCCGATGACGGCGGCCCGGTGCTCGAAGACGGCGCGTTCGGTGCCGAGCGACCTGGCCACCGCGCCCACCGCCTGCTCGGGGCGGTCGGCGGCGAAGGCCCGCAGCCGCCCGGCCTGGGCCGGCAGCGCCTGCGGGGTGCGGGCGGAGAGCGGCCACAGCGCCACCGGCGGCGCCGGGTCGGCCACGGGCCGCTCGGCGGCGGCCGGGGCAGGGGCCTGCTCCAGGATGACGTGGGCGTTGGTGCCGCTGATCCCGAAGGAGGAGACGGCGGCCCGGCGCGGACGCTCGACCTCGGGCCACTCCCGGGCCTCGGTCAGCAGCCGCACCTCGCCGGCCGACCAGTCGACCTTGCCGGAGGGCTCGTCCACGTGCAGGGTCCTGGGCAGCACGCCGTGGCGCATCGCCTGCACCATCTTGATCACACCCGCCACACCGGCGGCCGCCTGGGTGTGCCCGATGTTCGACTTCACCGAGCCGAGCCACAGCGGCCGGTCCGCGGTACGGCCCTGGCCGTACGTCGCGAGCAGCGCCTGGGCCTCGATCGGGTCGCCCAGCGTGGTGCCGGTGCCGTGCGCCTCCACCACGTCGACGTCCGCGGCCGACAGCCGGGCGCCGGCCAGCGCCTGCCGGATCACCCGCTGCTGGGAGGGCCCGTTGGGGGCCGTCAGCCCGTTGGAGGCGCCGTCCTGGTTGACCGCCGAACCGCGGATGACGGCCAGCACCTCGTGCCCGTTGCGCTTGGCGTCCGACAGCCGTTCCAGCACCAGGACGCCGACGCCCTCGGCGAAGCCGGTACCGTCCGCGCCCTCCGCGAACGCCCGGCAGCGGCCGTCCGGGGAGAGCCCGCGCTGACGGCTGAACTCCACGAAGGTGCCCGGCGAGGCCATCACCGTCACCCCGCCGGCCAGCGCCAGGGTGGACTCGCCGCCGCGCAGCGACTGCGCGGCGAGGTGCATCGCCACCAGCGAGGAGGAACACGCCGTGTCGATCGACAGCGTCGGCCCCTCCAGGCCGAGGGTGTACGCCACCCGGCCGGAGACGATGCTGCCGCTGCCGAACGCGCCGAAGTAGTCGTGGTACATCAGCCCGGCGAACACGCCGGTCCGACTGCCCTTCAGCGAGGACGGATCGATCCCGGCGCCCTCCAGCGCCTCCCAGCAGCTCTCCAGCAGCAGCCGCTGCTGCGGGTCCATCACCAGCGCCTCACGCGGCGAGATCCCGAAGAACCCGGCGTCGAACTCGCCGGCGTCGTGCAGGAACCCGCCCTCGGCGGTGTAGGACCTGCCCTCCAGACCCGGCCGCGGATCGTGGAGGTCGGCGTCCCACCCCCGGTCGGTGGGGAACGGCGTGATGCCGTCCCCGCCCTCCGTCACCAGCTCCCAGAGCTGCTGCGGCGAGGTCACCCCGCCCGGGTAGCGGCAGGCCATGCCCACGATCGCGATCGGCTCGCGCACGCTCGCGGCCAGCTTGCGGTTCTGCTCGCGCAGCCGCTCGGTCTCCTTCAGCGAGGCCCGCAGGGCCTCGACCATCCTGGCGTCCGGGGTCCCGTTCTTGGTCACAGCTCCTCCTGCTGTCCGCCGAGGTCGTCGAGGGCCAGGTTCATCAGGCTCTCGATGTCCATCGCGTCGATCGACTCGCCGCCCTCGCCGTCCTCGTCCGTCGCCCCGGCGGCGGACTCCGCCTGGAGCCCGGCCAGTTCGAGCAGGCTGTCCAGCAGGCCGGCGTCCCGCAGCCGGGCCAGCGGGATCGCGCCCAGCGCCTGGCGCACGGCGGCCTCCTGCCCCTCGCCCGCCGATCCCTCGGCCGGGGCCAGTTCGGCGTCCAGGTGCTCGGCCAGCACCGCCGGGTTCGGGTAGTCGAAGATCAGCGTGGCCGAGAGCCGCAGCCCGGTGGCCTCGTTGAGCTGGTTGCGGAACTCCACCGCCGTCAGCGAGTCGAAGCCGAGCTCGCTGAACGCCCGGTCCAGGGCCACCTCGGCGACCCCGAGCACCCCGGCCGCCTGGGCGCCGACCAGGTCCAGCAGGAGCGCGATCCGCTCCGGGCCGGCCAGTTCGGCCAGGCCGCGCCGCAGCGCGGCCGAGGCCGTGGAGGCCGCCTGCGCCACCCGCCGCGAGGACGAGGAGCGCACCAGCCGGCCGAGCAGCGGCGGGACCCGGTTCCCCTGGGCCATCGCCGCCAGGTCCAGCCGGGCCGGCATCAGGACGCCCTCCGCCCGGCCGACCGCGGTGTCGAACAGGGCCAGGCCGGCCTCCTCGGAGAGGCTGCCCACGCCCGACTGGGCCATCCGGCGGCTGTCCGCCTCGCTGAGCCGGTCGGCCATGCCGCCGCCGCCCGACCACGCGCCCCAGGCCAGCGAGGTGGCCGGCAGGCCGACCGCCCTGCGGTGCAGGGCCAGGCCGTCCAGGTAGGCGTTGGCGGCGGCGTAGCTCGCCTGCCCGGGGCTGCCGAGCAGGCCGGCCGCCGAGGAGAACAGGACGAAGGCCGACAGCTCCCGGTCCTTGGTCAGCTCGTGCAGGTTCCAGGCCGCGTCCACCTTGGGGCGCAGCACCGCGGACAGCCGCTCGGGCGTCAGCGAGGCGAGCGTCCCGTCGTCCAGCACGCCCGCGGAGTGCACCACCGCGGAGACGGGGTGGCGCGCCAGCACACCGGCCAGCTCCTCCCGGTCGGCGAGGTCGCAGGCCAGGATGGTCACCTCGGCGCCCAGGCCGGTCAGTTCGGCGCTCAGCTCGGCCGCGCCGGGCGCCGCCTCACCGCGCCGGCTGAGCAGCAGCAGGCTCTCCACCCCGTGTTCGGCGACCAGGTGGCGGGCCACCAGACGGCCCAGCGCCCCGGTGCCGCCGGTGAGCAGCACCCGGCCGCGCCACTCGACGGGGGCGTCCAGGACGGCCTTCGCCGCCCTGGTGAGCCGCGGCGCGCCGAGCGAGCCCGCCCGCACCGCGAGCTGCGCCTCGCCACTGGCCACGGCGGCCGGCAGCAGGTGCCAGCCCGGGTCGGCCTCGTCGTCGGCCTCGTGGTCGTCCAGGTCGACCAGCACGATCCGGTCGGGGTTCTCCGACTGGGCGGTGCGGACCAGCCCCCAGGCCGCCGCGGCGGCCAGGTCGGTGACGTCCTCGCCGGCCCGCGAGACCGCGCCGCTGGTCGCCACGACCGCCGTCGCCCGGGCGAACCGCTCGTCGGCCAGCCAGGACTGGAGGCGGGCGAGCAGCGCGGCCAGGCCCTCGTGGACGGCCCGCGGGTCGTCTCCGCCCGCGAAGGGCAGCACCAGGACGTCCACCGGGTCGGCCAGTGCCGCGAGTTCGTCGAGGTCGGCGACCGTGCTGACAGTGGCGACCCGCTCCGCCAGAGCGTCCAGCAGGCGCCGCCGGTGGGTGCCGAGCACCGCCCAGTGGCCGCCCGAGGGTGCCTGGCCGGCGGTGATCCCGGTCCACTCCAGGGCGAACAGCGAGTCGTTGCCGCCGGCCGTCGCCAGCCGGTCCACCGCGACCTCGCGCAGCACCAGCGACTCCACCCGGGCCACCGGGGCGCCCGCCCCGTCGGCCAGCTCGATCCGCACCGCGTCCGCTCCGGCCGGGCTGATCCGCACCCGCAGCGCCCGCGCGCCGACCGCGTACAGCTCGACCCCGCTCCAGGCGAACGGCAGGCTCATCCGCCGCTCCGCGCCGGCCCGCAGGCCGATCGCGTGCAGCGAGGCGTCGAACAGGGCCGGGTGGATGCCGAACCGGTCGGTCTCCACCGGGAGTTCGACCTCGGCGAAGACCTCGTCGGCCAGCCGCCAGGCGGCCTTGAGGCCCTGGAACTGCGGGCCGTACTCGGCGCCCAGCTCGGCCAGGCTCTCGTAGGTCCCGGCCAGGTCGAGCGCCTCGGCGCCGGCCGGCGGCCAGGCCTGCGGGGTGCCGGCCCCGGGGGCCGCGGCGGCCCGCAGCAGACCGGTGGCGTGCGCGGTCCAGGGGTCGTCGTCCCTGGTACGGGAGTGCACCTGGAAGGTCCAGGTGCCGGCCTCGGCCGGGCGCACCGCGCACTGGAGGCGGACGGTGCCCTGCTCGGGCAGCAGCAGGGGTTCGGCGATGGTCAGCTCCTCGACGGCGCCGGCCCCGAGGTCCGCGCCGGCCGCGAGCGCCATCTCGACGAAGGCCGCGCCGGGCAGCAGCACCACCCCGCCGACCGCGTGGTCGGCCAGCCAGGGGTGGCTCTGGAGGGAGAGCTTTCCGGTGAACAGCGTCCCCTCGCCGCCCGCGAGGTCCACGGCGCTGCCCAGCAGCGGGTGGTCCGAGGTCGCCCGGTAGCCGGCCGGCTCGCTCGCCATCCAGTACCGGCGGCGCTGGAAGGCGTACGTCGGCAGGTCGACCGCGGCACCGGCGGGCAGCAGCCGCGCCCAGTCCACCGTGCCGCCGTGGACGTGGAAGGCGCCCAGGGCGGTGAGCACCGCCGCCGGCTCCTGCCGGTCCTTGCGCAGCAGCGGGATCAGCGCGGCCTCGCCCTGCTCCTCGGTCAGGTTCTCGGCGGCCAGCGCGGTCAGCACGCCGCCCGGGCCGATCTCGACGAAGCGGCGCGCGCCGGCCTCCGCCAGTGCCCGTACGCCGTCGGCGAAGCGCACCGCCTCGCGCACGTGGCGCACCCAGTACTCCGGCGAGCACAGCTCCTGCTCGCCGGCCGGGGCGCCGGTCAGGGTGGAGACGACCGCGATCCGCGGCGGGTGGTACTCCAGCCCGGCGGCGACCTCGCGGAACTCGTCGAGCATCGGCTCCATCAGCGGCGAGTGGAAGGCGTGACTGACCGTCAGCTCTCGCTTGCGCTCGAACCGTTCGGCGATCTCCCGGACGGCCCCGGCCTCGCCGGAGACCACCACGGAGCTCGGGCCGTTGACCGCCGCGACACTCACCCGGTCGGTCAGCAGCGGCTCGATCTCGGCCTCGGTGGCCTTGACCGCCACCATCGCGCCGCCGGCGGGCAGCGCCTGCATCAGCCGGCCGCGCGCGGCGACCAGCCGGGCGGCGTCCGCCAGCGACCAGACCCCGGCCACGTGGGCGGCGGCGAACTCGCCGATGGAGTGCCCGGCCAGCAGGTCGGGGCGCACGCCCCAGGACTCCAGCAGCCGGAACAGCGCGACTTCGAGCGCGAACAGGGCGGGCTGGGTGTACTCGGTGCGGTCCAGCAGCTCGGCCGAGGACAGCGCCTCGCGCAGCGGCCGCTCCAGCAGCGGGTCCAGCTGCTCGCAGACCTCCGCGAAGGCGGCCGCGAAGGCCGGGAAGGCCTCGGACAACTCCTCGCCCATGCCGACCAGTTGCGAACCCTGGCCGGAGAAGAGGAACGCGGTGCGGCCGGCCGCCGCGGCGCCCAGCGCCACGCCCGGCGAGACCTTGCCCTCGGCCAACGACCGCAGGCCGCGCAGCAGTTCGTCCCGGTCGGTGCCGCTGACCGCCGCCCGGTGGGCGTGGTGGCCGCGGGCGGTCGCCAGCGCCGCCGCGACCAGGCGCGGGTCGAGCCCGTCCCGCTCCTCCAGGTGGCCGAGCAGCCGCTCGGCCTGGTCGCGCAGCGCCTGCGGGCCGTGGCCGGAGAGCAGCAGCGGGGCCTGGTGGTCCGGAGCCGCGACGGCCTCCTCGGCGCCCTCCTCGGCGGGCGCGGCCTCGATCACCACGTGGGCGTTGGTGCCGCTGATCCCGAACGAGGAGACGCCGGCCCGGCGCGGGTGGTCGTACTCGGGCCACGGCTGCGACTCAGTGAGCAGCCGGACGTGGCTGTCCGTCCAGTCGACGTGCCGGGACGGCTCGTCGACGTGCAGGGTCCTGGGCAGCACCCCGTGCCGGATCGCCTGGACCGTCTTGATCACGCCGGCCACACCGGCCGCGGCCTGGGTGTGCCCGATGTTCGACTTGATGGAGCCGAGCCAGAGCGGGCGCTCCTCGGTGTGCTCGCTGCCGTACGTCGCGATCAGGGCCTGGGCCTCGATCGGGTCGCCCAGCGTGGTGCCGGTGCCGTGCGCCTCGACCAGGTCGACCTCGCCGCCGGACACGCCCGCCGCCGCCAGCGCGCGGCGGATCACCCGCTGCTGGGCGGGGCCGTTGGGGGCGGTGATGCCGTTGGAGGCGCCGTCCTGGTTCATCGCGGTGCCGCGCACCACGGCCAGCACCTGGTGGCCGTTGCGGCGGGCGTCGGAGAGCCGCTCCAGCAGCAGCACGCCCGCGCCCTCGCCGAAGCCGGTGCCGTTGGCGGCGTCCGCGAACGGACGGCAGCGCCCGTCGCGGGACAGGCCGCGCTGGCGGCTGAACTCGACGAAGGTCCCCGGGGTGGCCATCACCGTCACGCCGCCGGCCAGGGCCAGGGTGCAGTCCCCCTGGCGCAGCGACTGCACCGCGAGGTGCAGCGCGACCAGCGAGGAGGAGCAGGCGGTGTCCACCGTCAGCGTCGGCCCCTCCAGGCCGAGCGTGTAGGCGACCCGGCCGGAGACCACGCTGCCGGAGCCGTAGCTCTCGAAGTAGTCGTGGTACATCAGGCCGGCGAACACCCCGGTGGAGCTGCCGCGCAGCGAGGCCGGGTCGATGGACGCCCGCTCCAGCGCCTCGTAGGAGGTCTCCAGCAGCACCCGCTGCTGCGGGTCGGTGACCAGTGCCTCCTCCGGGTCCATGCCGAAGAAGTCGGCGTCGAAGTCGCCCGCGCCGTACAGGAAGGCGCCGTGCTTGGCGTAGCTGGTGCCGGGGCGGTCCAGGGTCGGGTCGTAGAGCGACTCCAGGTCCCAGCCGCGGTCGGTGGGGAACTCGCCGATGGCGTCCACCTCGCCGACGACCAGCTTCCACAGGTCCTCGGGCGAGTCGACGCCGCCGGGGTAGCGGCAGCTCATCGAGATGATCGCGATGGGCTCGTCGTCGGCGCCGACCGGCGCGGCGGCCCGGACCGGCGCGGCCGCCGCCAGGTTGCCGACCAGCTGGTCGAGCAGGTAGCCGGCCAGCTCGCGCGGGTTGGGGTAGTCGAACACCAGGGTGGCGGGCAGCCGCAGCCCGGTGGCCGCCGCCAGGCCGTTGCGCAGCTCGACCGCGGCCAGCGAGTCGAAGCCCAGCTCGCGGAAGGCCTTGTGCGCCTCGACCGCGTCGGCCGAGCGGTGCCCGAGCACCGAGGCGGCCTGGGTGCGCACCAACTCCACCAGGACGGGGCCGCGTTCGGCCTCGGGCAGGGCGGCCAGCCGGCCGCGCAGCGAGTCGGCGCCGGCGGCGGGCTGTCCGGAGACGGCCTGGCGCCGGATGCGCACCAGGGCGCGGAAGAGCGGCGACAGGGCGTCGCCCTGGGCCCGCAGTCCGGCCGGTTCCAGCTTCATCGGCAGGACGGCGGGGAGCCGGGAGCGCAGCGCCTCGTCGAAGAGCTCCAGGCCCTCGTCGGTGGCCAGGGCCGCGACGCCGCCCCGGGAGATCCGGGACAGGTCGGTGTCGTCCAGCGTGCCGGTCATCCCGCTGGCCTGCGCCCACAGGCCCCAGGCCAGCGACTGGCCCGGCAGGCCGAGCGCCTGGCGGTGGCCCGCCAGGGCGTCCAGGAAGGCGTTGGCCGCGGCGTAGTTGGCCTGCCCCGGCGAGCCGAGGGTGGCGGCGGCCGAGGAGAACAGGACGAACGCCCTGAGGTCGAGGCCCGCGGTCAGCTCGTGCAGGTTCCAGGCCGCGTCCACCTTGGGGCGCAGCACGGTGTCCAGCCGCTCGGCGGTGAGCGAGGAGAGCACGCCGTCGGCGAGCACCCCGGCCGCGTGCACCACGCCGGTCAGCGGGTGCTCGGCCGGGATCCCGGCCAGCACCCCGGCCAGCGCCGCGCGGTCCGCGACGTCGCAGGCGGCGCCGGTGACCTCGGCGCCGAGCGCGGTCAGCTCGGCGACCAGCTCGGGGTCGGCGCCGCGGCGGCTGAGCAGCAGCAGGTGCCGCACGCCCCACTCGGTGACCAGCCGACGGGCGATCAGGGTGCCGAGGGCGCCGCTCGCGCCGGTCAGCAGGACGGTGCCGGCCGGGTCGAGCTCCAGCGGCTCCCGCTCGGCGGCCGGTTCGGCCCGGACCAGCCGGGGCAGCAGGACGGCGCCCTCGCGGATCGCCAGGTGCGGCTCCCCCACGGCGGTGGCCGCGGGCAGCAGTGCCTCGGAGGCCGGGTCCTGGTCCAGCTCGACCAGGACGATCCGGTCCGGGTTCTCGGTCTGCGCCGAGCGGACCAGTCCGGCCACGGCCGCGCCGGCCAGGTCGGGGCCGGTGGCCACCAGCACGGTGGACTCCCCCGCCAGGTGCTCGCGCAGCCGGTCGAGGACGGTGTGCACGGCGGCCCGGACCTCGTCCGCGCCGGTGCCGGCCGGGCTGCGCAGCACCACCGGCCGGTGGGCGGGGTCGACGGCCGGGGTCGGCGCGGCGGTCCACTCCACCTGGTAGAGCGAGCCCGCCCGCGCCGACTTGGCGGCGGCGGCGAGCTGTTCGGCCGGGATCGGGCGCAGGGCGAGCGAGCCGACGCTCGCCACCGGCGCGCCGCCGGCGTCGGCGAGGGTCAGCTCCACCGCGCCGCCCTGGTCCAGCGGCGCGACCCGGACCCGCAGGTCCTTGGCGCCGGTCGCGTGCAGCCGCACCTCGGACCAGGCGAACGGCAGCAGCGCCTCGTCCTCGGCGACGCCGGTCAGGCCGACGGTGTGCAGGGCGGCGTCCGCCAGCGCGGGGTGCAGGCCGTAGCCGTCCACCTGCTGGGCGAAGGACACCTCGGCGTAGACCTCCCGGCCCAGCCGCCAGGCGGCGCGCAGGCCCTGGAAGGCGGGACCGTAGCCGAGTCCGGCCTCGGCGAGCCGCTCGTACAGCCCGTCGAGGTCGATCGGCTCGGCGCCGGTGGGCGGCCAGACGGTGAGCTCCGGGCCGGCGGGGGCGCCGCCCGGGGCGAGCACGCCGTCGGCGTGCCGGGTCCACGGCAGCTCGTCGCCCTCGCTCTCGGGGCGCGAGTAGACGCCGACCGGGCGGCCCGCGTCCTCGGCCGCGCCGACCACCACCTGGAGCTGCACCGCGCCGTGCTCGGGGAAGACCAGCGGGGCGTGCAGGGTGAGGTCGGCGACCCGGTCCAGGCCGACCTGCTCGGCGGCCTGGAGGGCCAGTTCGAGGTAGCCGGTGCCGGGGAACAGCAGTTCCCCGCCGACCACGTGGTCGGCCAGCCACGGGTGGGTGCCGAGCGACAGGCGGCCGGTGAGGACGGTGCCGTCGGTGTCGGCGCGGGTCATCGCCGCGCTGAGCATCGGGTGCTCGGTCGGGTTGAGGCCGGCCGAGGTGACGTCGGCGTTGCCGGAGACGCTGTCCAGCCAGAACTGCTCGTGCTGGAAGGCGTAGGTGGGCAGGTCGACGCGGCGCGGGCGCGGCCCCTCGAAGACCGTCCGCCAGTCCACCGCGACGCCGTGGGTGAAGGCCTCGCCGAGCGCGGCGGCGAACCGGGCCGGTCCGCCCTCCTCGCGGCGCAGCGAGCCCAGGGCCCGCACGCCGTCGAAGGTCTCCTGGAGGCCGACGGTGAGCACCGGGTGCGGGCTGCACTCGATGAACACGCCGTGGCCCTTGGCGACCGCGGCCCCGGCGGCCTGCTCGAAGAGCACGGTCCGGCGCAGGTTGGTGTACCAGTACTCGGCGTTCAGCTCGGTGGTGTCGATCGGCTCGCCGGTGACGGTCGAGTAGAACGGCACCTCGGCGGGGCGCGGCGAGACGTCCGCGAGGGTCTCCAGCAGCCTGGTGCGGATCGACTCCACCTGCGCGGAGTGCGAGGCGTAGTCCACCGGCAGCCGCTTGACCCGGACGCCCTCCTCCTTGAGCTGGGTCTGGAGGCGGTCCAGCGCGTCCACGAAGCCGGAGACCACGACGGAGCCCGACCCGTTGCGCGCGGCGACGGAGAGCCGGCCGTCGTAGGCGGCGAGCCGTTCCTCCACCTGGTCGACGGGCAGCGCGACCGACATCATGCCGCCCCCGCCGGACAGGTCCTGGGCGATGGCCTGGCTGCGCAGGGTGACGATCCGGGCGCCGTCCTCCAGGGACAGCGCGCCGGCCACCACGGCCGCGGCGATCTCGCCCTGGGAGTGCCCGATCACCGCGGCGGGGCGCACCCCGTGGGAGATCCAGGTCCGCGCCAGCGAGACCATGACGGCCCAGAGCAGCGGCTGGACGACGTCCACCCGGTCCAGCGGGCCGTTCAGCTCGGTCAACGGGTCCCAGTCGACGAACGGCGCGCAGGCGGCGGCGCACTCGGCCATCGCGGCCGCGAACACCGGTGAGGCGGCGAGCAGTTCGGTGGCCATGCCCTGCCACTGGGAGCCCTGGCCGGGGAAGACCAGGACCGGGCGGGAGCCGGTGACGGTGCCCTCGACCAGCCCGGGGGCGGTGCGCCCCTCGGCCAGCGCGGCCAGCGAGTCGCGCAGTTCGGCGCGGTCCGCGCCGGTGATGGCCGCGCGGTGCTCGAAGTGGGCCCGGGTGGTGGCCAGGGCGTGGGCCAGGTCGGCGGGGGCGAGCCCCGGGTCGGCGTCCACGAGGGCCAGCAGCCGCGCGGCCTGGGCGGGCAGCGCCGCCCTGGACTTCGCGGAGAGCATCCACGGGGCGGCCGGGGTCGTGTCCGTTCCGGTCGGTCCGGCCGGCTCGGGGACGGCCTCGATGATGGTGTGGGCGTTGGTGCCGCTGATCCCGAAGGAGGAGATGCCGGCCCGGCGCGGGCGCTCGACCTCGGGCCACTGCCGGGCCTCGGTGAGCAGCCGGACCTCGCCGGCCTCCCAGTCCACGTGGGTGGACGGCTCGTCCACGTGCAGGGTCTTGGGCAGCACGCCGTGGCGCATCGCCTGGACCATCTTGATCACACCGGCCACACCGGCGGCGGCCTGGGTGTGTCCGATGTTGGACTTGATCGAGCCGAGCCACAGCGGCCGCTCCGCCGGGCGGTCCTGGCCGTAGGTGGCCAGCAGCGCCTGGGCCTCGATCGGGTCGCCGAGCGTGGTGCCGGTGCCGTGCGCCTCGACCACGTCGACGTCGCCGGTGGACAGCCCGGCGTTGGCCAGGGCCTGCTCGATCACCCGCTGCTGGGACGGCCCGTTGGGGGCGGTCAGCCCGTTGGAGGCGCCGTCCTGGTTGACGGCGGTGCCGCGGACCACGGCCAGCACCCGGTGCCCGTTGCGCTTGGCGTCGGACAGGCGCTCCAGGACCAGGACGCCGACGCCCTCGCCCCAGACCGTGCCGCCGGCGCCGGTGGCGAACGGGCGGCACTGCGCGTCGGGGGCGAGCGCGCCCTGACGGCTGAACTCCACGAACGGGTCCGGGGTCGACATCACCGCGACGCCGCCCACCAGGGCGAGCGTGGACTCGCCGCCGCGCAGCGACTGGGCGGCGAGGTGCAGCGCCACCAGCGAGGAGGAGCACGCGGTGTCGATCGACAGCGACGGGCCCTCCAGGCCGAGGGTGTACGCCACCCGGCCGGAGACGATGCTGCCGCTGCCGAACGCGCCGAAGTAGTCGTGGTACATCACGCCGGCGAACACGCCGGTGCGGCTGCCCTTCAGCGAGACCGGGTCGATCCCGGCGCCCTCCAGCGCCTCCCAGGAGCTCTCCAGCAGCAGGCGCTGCTGCGGGTCCATCAGCAGCGCCTCGCGCGGCGAGATCCCGAAGAACCCGGCGTCGAACTCGCCGGCCTCGTGCAGGAACCCGCCCTCGTGGACGTAGCTGGTGTCGGGGCGCTCGCGGGTCGGGTCGTAGATCCGGTCGATGTCCCAGCCCCGGTTGTCCGGGAAGGAGCTGATCGCGTCGGTCTCGCCGATCACCAGGTCCCACAGCCCCTGCGGCGAGGTGACCCCGCCGGGGTAGCGGCAGGCCATGCCGACGATCGCGATCGGCTCGTCGGTCCGGGCGCCGCTCGCCCGGACGGCCTTGCGCGGGCCGGACTTGACTCCGCTGAACTGGGCGACCAGGTAGCCGGCCAGCGCCTCGGGCGACGGGTAGTCGAAGACCAGGGTGGCGGGCAGCCGGTGGCCGGTCTCGGCGGTGAGGGCGTTGCGCAGTTCGACGGCGGCCAGCGAGTCGAAGCCGAGGTCCTGGAAGGCCCGGCCCGGGTCGATCGCCTCCGCGGAGGCGTGTCCGAGCACGGCCGCGACCTGGACCCGGACCAGCTGGAGCAGGGCGTCCGCCCGCTCCTGCTCGCCGAGTTCGGCCATCCGGTCGGCGAAGGAGAACTCCGAGCCGGCGACCGCCACCGCCTCGCGGCGCACGGTGCGGCCCACCAGGGAGCGGAACACCGGGGCGAGCGCGGCGCCCTGGCGGCGCAGCGCCGCCAGGTTCAGCCGCACCGGGGCCAGCGCCGCCAGCCCGGTGGCCCGGGACAGGTCGAAGAGCGCCACGCCGTCCTCGGCGGACAGCTCGGTCATGCCGCCGCGCGAGATGCGCGCCCGGTCGGCCTCCTCCAGGGAGCTGGTCATGCCGCCGACCGGTGCCCAGGGGCCCCAGGCCAGCGAGAGGGCGGGCCGGCCGAGGGCGTGGCGGTGGGCGGCCAGCGCGTCCAGGAAGGCGTTGGCGGCCGCGTAGTTGCCCTGGCCCGGCGCGCCGACCACTCCGGCGACCGAGGAGAACAGCACGAAGGCGCGCAGCGGAGCGTCCGCGGTCAGCTCGTGCAGGTTGAGCGCGCCGTCCACCTTGGGGCGCAGCACGGCGTCGATCCGCTCGGGGGTCAGCGAGGCGACCACGCCGTCGTCGAGCAGGCCGGCGGCGTGCACCACGGCGGTGAGCGGGTGCTCGGCCGGGATGTCGGCCAGCACCTCGGCGAGCGCGGCGCGGTCGGCCACGTCGCAGGCCCGGACGGTGACCTCGGCGCCGAGCGCGGTGAGTTCGGCGGTCAGCTCCTCGGCGCCGCCGCGCCGGCTGAGCAGCAGCAGGTGGCGCGCGCCGAGGGCGGTGACCAGGTGGCGGGCGAGCACCGGGCCGAGGCCGCCGGTCGCGCCGGTCAGCAGCACGGTGCCCTCGGGGTCGAGCGGGGCCGCGTCCTCGGCGGCGAGCTCGGCGGCGGTCAGCCGGGCCGCGTGGGCGGCCCCGGCGCGGATCGCCAGCTGCGGCTCGCCGGAGGCGAGGACGGCGGCGGCGAGCGCCTCGGCGTCGGCGTCCCGGTCGAGGTCGAGCAGCACGAAGCGGTCGGGGTTCTCCGACTGCGCGGAGCGCAGCAGGCCCCAGACGGCGGCGCCGGCCAGGTCGGCCACCGGCTCGCCGTCCAGCGAGAGCGCGCCGCGGGTGACCACCAGCAGCGGGCGCGGGTCCTCGTCCTGGGCGGCGGCCAGCGCCGCGTGGACGGCCGCCCGGACGGCCTCGGCGTCGCCGCCGGGCACGCTGTGCAGCACCCGGTGGTCGGTCTCGTCGGCCGCCTCGGCCAGCTGCACCGGGCTCCAGCCGAGCCGGAACAGGGCGTCGTTCGAGGGGCCCTGCTGCGGGCGCAGGTTGGTCAGCGGGCGGGAGGCCAGCGAGGTCACCGAGGCGACCGGGGCGCCGGTGGCGTCGGCCAGGTCGACGGCGAAGGAGTGCGCTCCGGTGGCGCGCAGCCGCACCCGCAGCACCGAGGCGCCGACGGCGTGCAGCGAGACGCCGGAGAACATGAAGGGCAGCCGGGCGGTCTCGTCGTCGGAGCCGTCGCCGAGCAGGGCGAGCGCGTGCAGCGCGGCGTCGAAGGCGGCCGGGTGCAGGCCGAACCGGCCCGCGTCGGCGGCCGGCCGCTCGGCGAGGCGGACCTCGGCGAACAGCTCGTCACCGCGCTGCCAGGCGCCGTGCAGGGCCTGGAAGGTCGGGCCGTAGTGCAGGCCGGAGGCGGCGTGCCGCTCGTAGAGGCCGGCCGTCTCCAGCGCCTCGGCGCCGGCCGGCGGCCACTCGGTGAGGTGCTCGCCGGTGCCTGCGGGCGCCTGGCCGAGCAGACCGGAGGCGTGCAGGGTCCACGGCTGTTCGGCGGCCGCGCCCTCGGCACGCGAGTAGACGCTCACGGTGCGGCTGCCGGCCGCGTCGGGGGCGCCGACGGTGACCTGCACCCGGGTGCCGTCCTGCTCGGGCAGGACCAGCGGCACCTCCAGGGTCAGCTCCTCCAGGTGGCCGCAGCCGACCTGGTCGCCGGCCCGGATGGCGAGTTCGACCATGGCGGTGCCGGGCACCACGACGCGGTCGCCGACCACGTGGTCGGCCAGCCACGGGTGGGTGCGCACCGAGAGCCGCCCGGTGAGCACCGCGCCGTCGGAGTCGGCCAGCATGGTGGCCGCGCCCAGCAGCGGGTGCTCGGTGGAGTCCAGGCCGACGGAGGCGACGTCGCCGACCGAGGCCGGGACGTCGACCCAGAAGCGGGTGCGCTGGAAGGCGGTGGTGGGCAGGTCGACCCGGGCGGCGCCCTGGAACAGGGTGTTCCAGTCGGGCGAGCAGCCGCCGATGTGCAGCTGGGCGAGCGCGGTGAGCAGGGTCTCCGGCTCGGAGCGCTCGCGCCGGGTGGTGGCGGCGAGCACGGCGCCGTCGGAGTCCAGGCACTCGCGGGCCATCGCGGTCAGGACGGCGTCGGGGCCCAGCTCCACGAAGCGGGTGACGCCCGCGGCCTCCAACGCCCGTACCCCGTCGGCGAACCGGACCGCCTCACGGACGTGGCGCACCCAGTACTCCGGGTCCGCCAGCTCCTCGCCGGCCAGCTCGCCGGTGACGTTGGAGACCACCGGGACGCTCGCCCGCCCGTACGCCAGGGAGGCCGCCACCTCCCGGAACTCCGCCAGCATCGGCTCCATCAGCGGCGAGTGGAACGCGTGGCTGACCTTCAGCCGCTTCGTCTTCTCGAACGACGACGCGACCCGCAGCACCTGTGCCTCGATGCCGGAGACCACCACCGCACGGGGCCCGTTCACCGCCGCGATCCCGACGCCCTCGGCCAGCAGCGGCAGCACCTCGGCCTCGCTCGCCTGCACCGCCACCATCGCACCGCCCTCGGGCAGCGCCTGCATCAACCGCCCGCGCGCCGCCACCAGCCGGCACGCGTCCTCCAACGACAGCACCCCGGCCACGTGCGCCGCCGCGATCTCACCGATCGAGTGCCCGGCGAGGTAGTCCGGCACCACGCCCCAGGACTCCAGCAGCCGGAACAGCGCCACCTCGAAGGCGAACAGCGCGGCCTGGGTGGTGGCGGTCCGGTTCAGCGGCTCGGCGTCGGTGCCGAAGACCAGGTCCTTGAGTCCCTCGTCGAAGTGGCCGCAGACCTCGTCGAAGGCCTGCCGGAACGCCTCGAACTCCTCGTACAACTCCCGTCCCATGCCCGGGCGTTGCGAGCCCTGGCCGGTGAACAGGAAGGCCGTCAGACCCTTGGTGGTGCGGCCCTGGAGCACCCCGGGGGCGCCCTTGGCCAGCGCGGTCAGGCCGCTGCGCAGCTGCTCGCCGTCCCGGCCGAGCACCACGGCCCGGTACTGCTGGGCGGTCCTGGTGGTGGCCAGCGAGAAGCCGGCGTCGACCGGGTCCAGCGTGTCCGCCACGGCCGCCAGCCGCAGCGCCTGCTCGCGCAGGGCCTCGGGGGTGCGCCCGGAGAGCAGCCACGGGATGGTCGAGGGCGCCCGGCCCGGCTCGCGCTCGACGGCCTCCTCGGCGGGGGCCTGCTCGATGATGGTGTGGGCGTTGGTGCCGCTCGCCCCGAAGGAGGAGACGGCGGCCCGGCGCGGGCGCCCGACCTCGGGCCAGTCCCGGGCCTCGGTCAGCAGCTTGACCTCGCCGGCCGTCCAGTCCACCTTGCTCGCGGGGTTCTCCGCGAACAGGGTCCTGGGCAGCACGCCGTGGCGCATCGCCTGCACCATCTTGATCACGCCCGCCACACCGGCGGCGGCCTGGGTGTGCCCGATGTTCGACTTGATCGAGCCCAGCCACAGCGGCCGGTCCGCGGTACGGCCCTGGCCGTACGTCGCGAGCAGCGCCTGCGCCTCGATCGGGTCGCCCAGCGTGGTGCCGGTGCCGTGCGCCTCCACCACGTCGACGTCCGCGGCCGACAGCCGGGCGCCGGCCAGCGCCTGCCGGATCACCCGCTGCTGGGACGGCCCGTTGGGGGCCGTCAGCCCGTTGGAGGCGCCGTCCTGGTTGACCGCCGAACCGCGGATGACGGCCAGCACCTCGTGCCCGTTGCGCTTGGCGTCCGACAGCCGTTCCAGCAGCAGCATGCCCGCGCCCTCGCCCCAGCCGGTGCCGTCCGCCTCGTCGGCGAAGGACTTGCAGCGGCCGTCCGGGGAGAGCCCGCGCTGACGGCTGAAGGCGATGAACGCGCCCGGGGTGGACATCACCGAGACGCCGCCGGCCATCGCCAGCGTGCACTCGCGCTGGCGCAGCGCCTGCACCGCCAGGTGCAGCGCCACCAGGGCCGAGGAGCACGCGGTGTCGATGGTGACCGCGGGACCCTCCATGCCGAGGGTGTAGGAGATCCGGCCCGCCATCACCGCCGCCAGCACGCCGGTGCCGAGCGCCGCCTCCGGGTCCTTCGGCAGCTTCGCCAGCACGTCGCGGTAGTCCTGGCCGTTGGTGCCCGCGAACACGCCGATCCGGGCGCCGCGCACCGAGTCCGGCGCGATGCCGCCGCGCTCCAGCGCCTCCCAGGCCACCTCCAGCAGCAGTCGCTGCTGGGGGTCCATCAGCAGCGCCTCGCGCGGCGAGATGCCGAAGAAGTCCGGCTCGAAGTCGGCGGCGTCGTGCAGGAAGCCGCCCTTGAGGACGTAGCTCTTGCCGGACGCGTCCGGGTCCGGGTCCAGGATCGCGTCGGCGTCCCAGCCCCGGTTGTCCGGGTGGTCCGTGACGGCATCGGTGCCCTCGGCGACCAGCCGCCAGAGCTCCTCGGGGGTGGTGACGCCACCGGGGAACCGGCAGCTCATCGCCACGATGGCGATGGGCTCCTTCTCCTCGGTCTCCACGTCGCGCAGCCGTTGCCTGGTCTGGGCCAGGTCGGCGGTGACCCTCTTGAGATAGTCGAGCAGCTTGTCATCGTTGGTCATCGAGTGTCGCCACTTCTGTGCGAAAGATTCAGCCTGCGTGCGGGGCGTGGACGGCGGTGGCGGCGGCCCGCGGG